>JAVEVM010000621.1:0-3525 GCA_034005055.1 Desulforhabdus sp.
CCGCTTTAGCCGAACGGAACGGGCTCGGGAATGCCAAAGGTCCACCATGCATTTACTGATGCTGGGGTGGATGACCCGGAGCAGCAGCAGGGCGGCGGGCGGACGGGTGCGGGGTGGGCTGGGCAGCAGGACGATGGGCAGCAGCGGGCGGGTTTGGGCGGCGTAGGCGCGGCCTGCTTTTTGGCCGGGCCGGGCAGCGCTGGGCTCTCTAGGTGACGGTGGCGAGCGCGGTTCACCGCGCTGGCCAGCCTGGCCGGTGGGCGGAGGAGGTCTGCGGCGGTCGGACGGAGGACAGGCGGAGCGCGAGCGCGTCAGCGCTGGCGCGGGGAGCATTGCACGGCGGAGGCGCTGGCGGCGAGCGGGGTTTTCCGCTGGCCGCCAGCGCCGGGGTGCGGAGGATGTCCAGGACGCTGAGCGTAGGCACGGCGTAGCACTTGCGCGCAGCGCAGGTGCGGGGAGTTCAGCGACTGCTGCGCCTGGGGACGCTGAGGTCTACCCGACCGGACAGGCCAAATTCAGGCCGTGGAATTTGCCCGGTACCGGACGTTGACCGCAAAATTCGCACGGCGCGGACTCGGGAAAGCCGGATGTCCACAAAGGATCGGCTGGGGATGGACAGGCCCAGGAGTGGCGAGGCGGGCGCGTGTGCCATGGGTGGCCGGCGGCGAGGACGCGGGATCAGGAATCGGAAACAGGGCAGCAGCGGGCGGGTTTGGGCGGCGTAGGCGTGGCCGGCTTTTCGGCCAGGCCGGGCAGATCGGACACGCTAGGTGACGGTGGCGAGCGCGGCAAACCGCGCTGGCCAGCGGCACCGGGGCAGCCGATGGATTGCGGCGGTCAGCGGAGGCAGGGCGTAGCACCGGCGCGATAGCGCGGGTGCGGGGAGGGAGCTGAGCAAGACAACATGAATTCATCGTACATGACCTCTGATCATCGATATCATGACCTGCTATTTCTCTGGCAGCCATCGGCCAACTGCGGCCCGTCAGGTTTTCTCAGGCTACGACAGCTAAAGACTGACAGCGGACGTTCGGGGTTCGTGGCCCGGCGACTCCTGGTCGGCTTTTGCCGACGTTGACTGCTTGATCTATGTCGGTCGGCAATCTGGCGCAGACCTGCCGTTCATCGTCTGATGGCCTCGAACGGCAGCTTCTTCGTCTGGTGAATAGCCACCGCCTCAATACCATCGGCGCATTCCTGCGAAAGCGCATCGAGAAATTCGAGCAGGGTGGCCGCATCGCGCCCCTCTTTCACCCACAGGATGCATCCACAGTGCTCGCCGGGCGTCGGGTCATAGACCAAGGTGACGTAGTCATGACCCTTGGCGCGGGCCACTTCATCAACGCCCAAATAGCGAATGTCGGTCAGTAAGCCTGGTCGCGGTGTCGATCGGCATGTGCCGGCACAGCCCTGATACCAATCGGGCGAAGCGCCGTGTCGCACGAGTGCCGGGTACCACAAATGGCAGCGCTTCGATCCGCAGGTACGACGGTGACAGGAATACCTGCGCGTACTCAATCTCAACCTCGCAGGGACGACCGTCCAGTGGGACATCACGGACTGTTCGCCTCAACCAGCGATTGACCAAACCGGCGCGTCCGCACCTGGAATCTACAGGCCGATGCCGACCGTCACGCCGGCATATCACCGTCACCTTCCCTATAGCCTCGTCATGTCGAACTTCCTTGATCACTTGCCCCTCGTACACCAAAATCCCAGCCGGGATGACTGCTCCCATATCGGTTGCCTGCCTGTGTCCTCGGAAAACCCAGGTGGATACTCGGTTTAAGGATGTCAGTCATCCCTTTTTGCCGTAGTCAAACGACGAAGAGCCAGTTTTTCTAAGTACAGGTTTACGAGAGGGAGTTCGGCTTTGAACTGTTCGATTTTTTCGCGTCGACTTCTCACCCAATCCGGCAATTCGTTAGTGCTAGTCTTTTTATCTTTCAAACGCTCCATAAGCATCGCGTATTGCCGTTGCCGGGTTATCCCTTGAATGCCAAGGATTTCCTCTAAGCACTTGAGCTCTTGGGGTAGAGGGGCGCCTTGGGCAGTCACCATGTTTTTTTCGAAGGATTCATCGAAGTAAATTTTTGGGAAATTCTCTTCAAGAAAACTGTCATCGATAACGGACTGGCCCAAGAGACACGCCCTCATGATCAGGCTTTGGAGCTCCCTCGCGTTCCCGGGCCACGAATATCGCAATAGGCGCTTGCGAGCGGAGAATTCCAGCCCGATCTGCATAGACCGTTCATTCTTTGCCAAATCCCTGCTAATCCGGTCGAAAATACACTCTATGTCCTGTGGGCGCTCTCGGAGGGGTGGAATCAAAAATGGACTCCCCAACCGCATCTGAAGATCAAGCCGAAAGGAGCCGTCCGCAACCAAATCCGATACCGGTTTATTGCTGGCTGCGAGAACCACTCCCGCGTACGCATCTGTTTCTTGCTCCTCCTCCCCCAAAGGGGAGAACTCGCCGTGCTCAATGACGGTTAGAAGCCGAAATTGCACCTCCAACGGATAGGAGTTGATTTCGTTGAGGAACACCGGGCGACACTGCTTCTTCGCGATCCCGAAAATTCCCTCCCGCCGGTTGGCGGCTCCGGTGAACGAGCCTTTTGCATGTCCGAAAAGTTGCGTCAGGATGAAACGGGTATCCGCCGTCACGCCGAAGCGAACGAAGGGCGATTGGGCATGCCGGGTATCCAAGTAATCGATCAATTCATCTTTGCCTGACCCCGTTTCCCCCTCGATGAGCAAGGCAATTACCGGGTACGATCCGTTCCGGGTAAGCTCCCGAGCCTTGCGATAAATAGACTCGAGCTCCCCAACTCTTTTCGCAAGTGCCTCGTCATGGGTTACGAATTTGCCAAAGGTATGGAGCCGTCTGCTTTTCCTTTCCGAAATGACGTTAGCAGCGGTAGCTTCTTTCGTTGCGCAGGCGGTTTTCAGGCGACTAGAGAGCTTTATTAAATCTGGTCGAACCCGGTCAAGAATACTTGTTTTCGCGGCGACGGGCCAAAAGCGTACAAATGGCTCAGATGGAGAGTCCAATTGCGCAAGACGGTCAATTACCTCGTCGCAAGTAAAGACCGACTGGTTCTCCAACAACGACCGAACATGCTGTACAAGCGGAGCCATCGTTTCATCGGTTAAGTCGACGCTTTCCGGTTCCCGCTCCGTCTCGCTGAAAAGGTGCTCGAGAAATTGCCGTGCCGGAAAGTCTCGCGCTTTGCCCTTTTCTGCATAAAGGGCGAAAACATGCGATTCGCTAACTATATCCAGAGCGTGCGATGCTCCAAGTTGTTCGGAAGCGAACTGCAAGGGCGTAACTGCCGAAGTAATCGAAATGACGGCAGGAGCTATCGTAAGCTCCTTGGCCACCCCTGCCTCAAGTCGGCTATTTTTGCCCAAAGCCCCGAAAAGGTAAAAATTAGCAATTTCTAATACACCGGCGCGGGATACAAATCATTTCTACAGCACTCTCGCACAGATGTGTAGGCTCCACGGATTCATCCGAATGCT
>JAVEVM010000622.1:0-3522 GCA_034005055.1 Desulforhabdus sp.
ATTCCAAAATGTTCTGAGAAGGACAGAAAGTCATTGGAAGAGTTGGCCCGCAGTCGAACGGAGGAGGCACGTATAGTGGAACGGGCCAAAATCATCCTAAGGTGCCTGGCTGGAGAAAGGGTCCACAAGATCGCCAAGAAACTGGGAGTTCGTCCAAACACAGTCATCGAATGGCGCCGTCGTTTTGAGGAAAAGGGCATTGAAGGACTCAAAGATCGACCTCGTAGCGGAAAGCCAGTATTCTACGATGCGGCATTCCGTGAAAGGGTTTTAAAGACCCTGGAGCTTCCACCACCGCCGGGCCAAGCACGCTGGGATGGGCCGGCAGTTGCAAAACATCTCGATACCTCCGTTGATGCAGTCTGGCGACTATTGCGCAAAGAAGGCATATGCCTAAGTCGACAGCGCAGTTGGTGCGTGAGCACCGATCCCGAGTTCGTCACCAAGGCAGCTGACATTGTGGGACTCTATCTGAACCCACCGGAGAATGCTTTGGTCATCTCTGTTGATGAAAAGCCCAGCATCCAAGCACTTGAACGCGCCACTGGATACGTTGAGACGTTCAGTGGTAAAATCGTCCAAGGATTTAAGAGCACCTACAAGCGTCATGGAACCTTGAATCTTTTTGCAGCCTTGGAGATTGCGACCGGAGCCATTCACACCCAAACCACTCAACAGAAACGCCGCGTTGAATTTCTGGCTTTCATGGACCAAGTGGTAGCGGAACTTCCCAATGACAAAGAGATTCACGTTATCCTCGACAACTACTGCATTCACAAGAAGAACGATGCATGGCTGGCAACTCATCCAAATGTTCATTTTCATTTCACACCAACGTCCGCAAGTTGGTTGAACCAAGTTGAGATATGGTTTGGCATCTTTTCCCGCAAGGCTCTAAGGGGTGCCAGTTTTCAAAATATCGAACAATTGCGCCAAGCCATTGAGGCGTTTGTTGCTGCTTACGGTCCCACCGCCAAACCTTTTGTGTGGCGCAAGCGGGAGGTAAAGGGATCACAGCTCAGGAATACTATCGTCAACTTACGCAACTAAGCACTAGAGCTGTTTCAAACATGAAAGCTTTCTCCCGGGCAGCTAGTTGCCATAAGTAATTATCTTGCTTCAGATGAATTGACAAAAAACACCTGATAGGGACACCTTTCAGGCTTCCTACATGCCTTTGCCGAACGGGCAATGCGGATAGGAGCAATCCGGGCAGTCGCGGCACAAGCCGCCATGACCGAAGAAGGCGAGCTCCGCCTTGCCCACATGCTCGCCTGCGAGGATGCGTGGAAGCACCAGATCCAGTGCCGTCGCCCGATGATGCAGTGCACAGGCGGGAACGCCCAACAGTGGAATCTCGCCAAGATAGGCGGCCAGGAACATGGCTCCCGGCAAAACGGCCGATCCGTAATGCATTTCCATAGCACCCGCCTGCCGAATGCCGTGGCGGGTTACATCATCGGGATCGACGCTCATGCCGCCGGTAAGCAGCAGCAGGTCGCAGCCCTTTTCGAGCTGAGAGCGGATGGCCTGCGAGATCATCTCAGCGCTGTCGGGAGCGAAAGCGAGAGCGCTTACCGCCGACCCCAGGGCTTCAACCTTTTCGGTCAGCACCCGTGCAAAGCGGTCCTCTATGAGTCCATGATAGACTTCGTTGCCGGTAATGACCAGCCCTGCCCTCGCCTGGCGCAAGGCTTTGACCTGAAGCACCGGACCGCTGCCGCGGGCAATGGAGGCGGCCCGCTCGATGGATGCACGCTTCATGACTAGAGGAATGGCCCGGGTGGCCGCTACCAGCTCACTTTTTCGAACCAGGGTGTGGTTGTGGAGCGTGGCGCACATCACCTCATCGACCATGTTGAAGGCGGCCAGAGCAGCCGGATTGACCCGGAACAATCCATCGATTCCGGCAAGCAGAGAAATTTTGCCTTCGCGCGGCTCGTTTTTCCAGACGATGTTCTCACCTGCGAGTGCCTCGGCAAGAATAGCCGCTGCTTCGTTTTCGTGGACTTCGTCTTCTTCCAAGTCTATCACGTAGAGATGGTTCTTGCCCAGCTTCTGCAGTCGGCAGACGTCTTCATCGCATACCTGATGGCCCTTTTTGAACGCCGCCCCCTTAAAAACACCGGGACGGATTTCCGTGATGTCATGGGCCAGGGTGGTTCCGACAGCCTCCTTCAGCGGAATGATTTTCAGCACCGGATTACCTCCTTTGGCGACAAGCGGTTATTTGGCATTTCGAATAGCAGATTTCAGCGGCCTGCGATTTGTTATGGAAGCTAGACACCCTGCGACTTTAAAGCAACCGCCCCGTCTCGTCTATCTGCCTGCTAAACCACTAAGGGTACTCTTTTGCTTCAGACAAGGATATCTCGCACACTTGCTCGAAGTAAGCCCCGCTGCCGCAAGGCACGCAAAGGGGCATGCCATCCACCATCACTTCCCGGCCGTCGCGGACCACCTGGCCACATTTTGCACACGCGACTTTTCTTCGGGTGGGACCGGGCAGGTCCAGTTCACTCAGCTTGACGCGCACCTGTTGCACGCGAAACAGGACGCTATCCGGCATGCGCTTGTAGGCTTCCAACTGCTGGGGGTATTTGCCGGCAACCTCGGGTGCAAAGATCGACGCGAGGTCGCGGGCTTCCTCGGTGGAGAGCACCCGGTATGCCTCTTCGGTTTCAAGATGTACGAACGTTGCCGCCATGATGCCGTAGTCCATGAACTTGAGCGAGCGCCGCCCGAGCTTTGCACCGGTTACGTGCGCCACCGCATCGGCGGTGCAACGGTCCATTTCGACGAAGACCAGGAATTTTTTGATCTGCTCATGGCTGGACGGGTCGTCCAGCCCGATCAGCCGGCAACCCAGCATGGCCATGCGAACCCCGACCACCTGGCCGGGGCAGTGATGACCATGAGCTGCCGCTGACGAAGACAAATATTCCTCAAAGCTTTTCATGGTCCCGTACTCACTTGCTCGAGCTGTTCCATTTCGCTCTCGATAAAGATCCTCGTGCATCTCGCCACGCCTCGGTAGAAATCGGTCTCGGCGTTTTCTTCAACTTCCTTGGTGAACTGGGCAGACCAGGCTCCCAGGTGCCGATGCATAAAATCATTGCGCATTACTTGTGCCGCCAAAGCAGCGTGCTGGTTGTTTTCAACGGTCGCCTGGACTTCTTTGACTGTTAAAAAATAGAGAAATTCCAGTTCTACGGCGATATGGTCCGGCGCATCATGAAAGTCGTTACTCAAAGCCAGGCCGCCCAGTCGGTACCGCTCGATGACGTCGAGTGTCGAGGGACCCATCACTTGCCAGTCCCCATCCAGATAGACGGAACCGTAGGGGGGAGCAAAGAGCTGATAGGGACCCACAAAGAGCCTTGCAAAATCAAGCTTAAGTTGATCAATGTGTTTGATTGTTGCTAGGCACTCTGTCATCGCGGTTGCCTGCCACATACCTTCGTCAAAATAGATCCGCAAGTTGTCTTCAAGAACCTGCAGGTTTCCCTCGATTCGCTCGTC
>JAVEVM010000623.1:0-3514 GCA_034005055.1 Desulforhabdus sp.
GTCGGTCGAAAGTTCCGCTTCAAACAGGTCGGGTTTGGAACGATCATCATGATAATGAACGTCGATACGGGACAAACTTGCCAGTACCAGCTGGTCGGTCCCTACGAGTCCGATGTGAAGAACGGTAGATTGTCAATCGAGTCGCCTGTGGGCAGATCGCTTATGGGACGCCATGAAGGCGACGAAGTAACCGTATGTGCCCCGTCAGGCATTCGCGTCTACCGCATTCTATCCATCCAGGTTTAGCGAACAGAAATATACCTTGACTTTAAGTTATAGAATCAATTAGTATTCAGCCTGTTAAGGGCTACCAAGCGGGTGTAGCTCAGTTGGTAGAGCACAAGCTTCCCAAGCTTGGGGTCGCGGGTTCGAATCCCGTCGCCCGCTCCAGATCGGAAGGTGCTCCTTCTCGGGCGAGAAGGCTTCCCTTTTTGAGGTGGCAGCAGGTTCCCGCACGCGGGCAATGCGCCTACTTCGATTAGTGGATGACCGATTCCTAGATGTTCAGTAAAGAAGCTTTTTTCTAACTTCTAGTTTATTGATTGGTCTACTAAGAGAAGTGGGTGTTTCACCCACTTTTTTTTTGTTCAACGTTATGGCAGTGGGAATGGAAGAGAAGACGGCAGAACTGATCGACCAGATTTGGCAATTGCTGGAGCCGGTAATCCGATCAGAAGGCATGGAGGTAATAGAGCTCGAATATCGTCGTGAATCTCCGGGTTGGGTGTTGCGCCTGTTCATTGACCACCCCGGTGGAATAACTGTCAACGACTGTGCCAGGATCAGTCAGGTGGTCGGAGACTTGCTGGACGTGGCCGATTTGATCGAAAATCCGTACCATCTGGAAGTTTCATCTCCGGGATTGAATCGTCCTCTGCGCAAGCCGGAACACTTCAAGGCACACCAGGGGAGCATTATAGAGGTAAAGACCGTTACGCCCATGCAAAACAGACGCAAGTTCAAGGGAGTTCTGCTGCAGGCAAGCCCGGAGGAGATTGAAATCGATTGCCAGGGACAGATTTTCACGATTCCCTTGGCGCTTTTGGAGCGGGCTCGCTTGTGTTATTTTGATTCTATAGAGAAATAAGGGGCTTGCCAACGGGCAACGAGCCTTTCGAGCCTTTAGCATATTAAATAATGTGAGGAGACAGACCACTATGGCCAGTGAGCTCATGCGGTTGATCGACCAAGTCAGCCGAGAAAAGGGTATCGACCGCCAGACATTGATTCATACTCTGGAAGAGGCCATTAAATCCGCAATCAAGAAGAAATATGGCAGCAGACTCGATTTGGATGTGACCTTCAGCGAAGAGTATGGGGAGCTTGAAGCCTTTCTGTTCAAGGAAGTTGTGGAAAGAGTGACCGATCCGGACAAAGAGATTTCCCTGGAAAACGCACATGAACTTGATCCGGAAAGCGAGCTGGGCGACGAACTGGGTATTCGCATGGACACGGACACCCTTGGACGCATTGCTGCCCAATCTGCCAAGCAAGTGATAATCCAGAAGATGAAGGATGCAGAACGGGAAGTGGTCTACGACGAATACAAGGGCCGTAAAGGAGAGGTCGTTCAAGGCATTGTGCAGCGTGTGGACAAGAGCGGCATTACGGTGAATCTCGGCCATGCCGAAGCTCTCTTGCCGGCAAAGGAGCAAATTCCCAGAGAGCTTTATCGTCAGGGCGACCGCATTCGCAGTTACGTGCTGGATGTCAGAAAGATCAGCAAGGGGCCTCAGATCGTCTTGAGCCGAACACATCCTCACTTTCTAATTCAGCTATTTCATGCCGAAGTGCCGGAGATCGTCGAGGGCATCGTCAGCATCATTAGCGCTGCGCGCGAACCGGGCTCTCGAGCCAAAATCGCAGTGGTCTCCAAAAGTCCCGATGTCGATCCGGTTGGGGCATGTGTCGGGATGAAAGGATCGAGGGTGCAGAATGTGGTGCAAGAGCTTCATGGTGAAAAGATCGATATTGTCCCGTGGAACATGGATCCGGCCAAGTTTGTGGTCAATGCGCTCGCACCGGCCATCATTTCCAAGGTCATTATAGATCAAGCCAATCGCACCATGGATGTTATTGTGCCGGACGACCAGCTTTCGCTTGCCATCGGTAAGCGCGGACAAAACGTTCGTTTGGCCTCCCGGCTGACCAACTGGCATATCAACGTCCAAGGTGAGAGCCGCTACGAACGGCAAAAGCAAGCGGGTTACCAGTCGCTTTTGCGCATCAGCGGCCTCACCGAAGAGCTGGCAGATCGACTTTACGAAGCTGGAATCAATTCTCTGCAGGTGTTTGTCGAGGCGAGCGTGGAAGAGCTTGAAGAATTGACTCATCTGTCGACCGAAATTATCACGGCCATGCAGGCTGAAGCGGCAAGCCTGCCCCAGACGCCGGAGACGGCGATCGAAGACGACCTGCTCGACTCTGCTTCTGCCGATACGCCAGGTGTAGCAGTGGACAGCGACCAGTCGCCGGCAGCACCGGACGATGAGACCATTGAAGAAAATGAAGAATCAATACCCGGGGAGTGAATTTGGTCAAAAAAGGGCATGTACCAGTCAGGACGTGCGTGGTTTGCAGCAGCAAGAACAGCAAGTTTGCCCTCCTGCGGCTCGCGCTCGATTCTGCAAAGTACATTGTTTTAGATTATAATCAGTGTGCAGCGGGACGGGCAGTTTATGCTTGCCCCGCTTGCCTGCCCCGGTTACGGTTTACCAACCGGGTTCAAAAGGCTTTTCGCAATCAGGCTAAAGGGTTAGCCAAAAACATCCTCCACTGGCCCTCAATCCTTCAAGAAAATGGGACTGGAGAGGATTTAGAGGAGCGGAGGCTGAGATGTAATAGACCATCCAAAGTACAACAAGGGGGAAGTTTTAATGGCGCGCATGAGGGTGCATGAACTTGCAAAAGAATTAGAAACGACCAATAAGGAGCTGATCGATAAGATCCTTAAATTGGGCATACAAGTCAAGAATCACATGAGTACGCTCAATGAATCGGCAGTGCAGAAGATTCGCGACCAGTATGCCGAAAGCAGAACGGAAAAGGTTGAAGAGAAGCGTATCGGCAGGGCTGTCATCAGGAGGCGCAAGAAGCTGGCGGTAGAGGAAGAGACAGCAGCGCCTCTCGCCGAAGAGGAACTGCCTTTGCCATCCGCAGAGATTCAGCCGCAACCGGAAGAAGTGCCTGAAGAGGAGATCGCTCCAATCGCTCCGGAAGTCCCACCGGAGAAAGAACCGGAGGAAGCCTTGCCCGAAATCGCACCCATCCAAGAAGTACCTGAACAAGTACCCCCTATGATTGAAGAACCTCCCCCGGTAGCAGAAGAGATTGTTGAACCAAGTATGCGTGACGAGGCCGAAGTTTCGGAACCCGAGCAAATTTCCCCGGAAGCTGCACAACCAGAACCTACTGAAGAGGAGTCGATGGAAGCTGAGATGCCTGCAGAGGAAATGTATCAAGCCGCTCCTATCTCCGAATCGGTGGAGCCCGTGCTGGAAGAGCCCATAGAAGA
>JAVEVM010000624.1:0-3504 GCA_034005055.1 Desulforhabdus sp.
GCGGAATGACGATCGTGCGACTTTACTGACTTTCTAGCTTCAGGTATGGCTTTCCGAATCATTCCGGTTGGTTCGAGCGCGATACGCAAGTCAGGCTGCAACCGGCGGAAAAACTCTGACTCGACGGCTTAAAAGGAAATCAGGGAGAAAGACATGAAATTCGATTGGAACACTCTGGCGTTTCTGGTTTTTCCCTACCTGTCTTTGGCGGTCTTTACGGTGGGGCACGCCTGGCGTTATCTGAGCGACCCTTATCACTGGAATGCGAAGTCGAGTGAAATCCTCGATAAAGGCAGCTTGAAATATGTATCTCCCTTGTTTCACTATGGGATCGTTCTGACTTTCATCGGGCATTTCGGCGGACTGCTGATTCCGCAGACCGTCTATGATGCGGTCGGAATCGATGCCGAAGAGCACACCCGCATCGCGATTGTGCTCGGCATGATTTTTGGCGTCATGGCGCTGCTGGGAGCCTCCCTGTTATTGTGGCGTCGGAGGACGCGAGACCGGGTTGCAGCGGCCTCGACCGCAAACGATACCGTCACCCTGGCGTTGCTGCTGTTTGTCATACTGGTTGGCACCTATAACGTCTTTTTCGGCCGTTATCACCTGCTTGACACCGTCGCGCCGTGGATTCGCAGCATCGTCTTCTTGAACCCCAATCCTCAACTGATGGCCGATGTGCCGTTCGCCTACCAGCTCCATATTCTGGCCGCATTCCTGCTGTTCGCCTTCTCCCCTTTTAGCCGTTTGATTCACATTTGGAATGTGCCTGTACAGTACTTGCCGCGCAGCTACCTGTTGTTCCGAAGGCGGGCGGGCGATTGTCAAGAGTTATGAATTTTGAATTATGAATTTTGAGCTTGTAGCATGCCAGTGCCGCTTGATTCCATAAAGGCTGCCATTGCAGGTCTTCCGCCGGCCTATTTCGCCATGGTGATGTCCACGGGCATTGTTTCCATTGCCTCGAATTTTTTGGGCTTTTTCTTTTTTGCAGCGACGCTTTTCTGGCTGAACATTCTCTTTTATATCGGCCTCTGGCTCCTGACCCTGGCGCGTATGCTTATCTTCTGGGAGCGCTTTCATGCGGACCTGCGCAGTCACGGCCGCGGAGTCGGTTTTTTCACCATGGCGGCGGGGACCTGTATTCTGGGTAGTCAATTCATTATCTTGCGAGGCGCTTACGGCACAGCCCTTATCTTGCTGGCGATTGGGATCGGCTTATGGGCGATGCTGCTCTACATGGTTTTTGCCGAATTTGCCGTGCAGGGGGATAAACCGACCCTGCAGGAGGGGATCAACGGGGTGTGGCTGGTTGCGGTTGTGGCGACGCAATCCGTTTCCATCCTGAGCGGACTGCTGATCGGTCATATGCCGGTTGAGGGGGAGATTACCATTTTTTTCTCTTTTTGCATGTTTTCGATCGGCTGCATGCTGTACCTGATGATCATCACCCTCATCTTTTATCGAATCATGTTCTTCCATTTGAAACCGGAGGACTTGAGCCACCCCTACTGGATCAACATGGGCGCGGTCGCCATCACCACCCTGGCGGGTGCAACCCTGGCGGCAAACAGCCCTCATTCCGCTTTCCTGGAGCCTTTACTGCCATTTACCGTTGGCTTGACGGTCTTTTTTTGGGCTACGGCCAGCTGGTGGATTCCTTTGCTGCTGCTGCTCGGCGCCTGGAGATTCATCGTTAGGCGGGGAGGATTCTCCTATGAGCCGCAGTACTGGGGAATGGTCTTCCCGCTGGGGATGTACACCACCTGTACTTTAAGACTGGCTCAGGTTACTGGACTCGACTTCCTTTTTTATATCCCGAAGTACTTCATTTATGCCGCCCTGCTCGCGTGGTGTCTCACCCTCGTCGGCTGGGCCCGTTCGCAGCTGAGATTATTGACGGCCGGATCCTGACGCGGTTTTCAACCTTCAGTCTTGTCTGCACAAACCATTCGATGGGCGCGGATTCCTCCATTGCAGTCTTTGCGGATTCACGCTTACGCTCCTGCTGGCGGGCTTTCCATCAAAGCTCCGGCCAAGGAATCGCCTTCACCGAATATACCGGAGAAGGCGGCCTTCATGAGATTATCAGGCAAAGATAGGGACAGCCACTTGACCGCCTGCAACTTTGAGCAGAAGCTTCTTCACAAAGTCACACCTGGCGCGCCAGCTTCCTGCCAAAACGTTCACAGCGCTCCAGCGCCTCTTCATCGGGGTTCCAAAGCTCGCGTATGCCTTCATCGACGACCTCGAAACCTGCTTCCTCGAGCTTTTGGGCAATCATCTTTACGGCCTCGCCGCTCCAGCCGTAGGCGCCGAAGGGGACGGCCTTTTTCTTCTTAAAGCCCAACCCTCTAATCTCCTCCAGGATACCGGCGATAGACGAAAGAATTCCCCTGTTGATGGTGGGGGACCCGACCAGGATAGCTTTAGACTTGAAAACTTCGGTGATCACGTCATTCTTGTCCGAACGGGCGGTGTTGAATAGCTTTATGGCCACATCCCCGTCCGCCGCATGGATTCCGCCGGCGATCGCCTCGGCCATTTTTCTGGTGCCCTGCCACATGGAGTCGTACAGCAGGGTGATCTGATTCTCTTGATAATCGTCGGCCCATTGTGCGTATTGGCGCACGATCTGGAGCGGATCGTCGCGCCAGATGACTCCGTGGCTGGTGCATATCATGTCCACGGGAACATTCAGCGCCACAACCTCTTTGATTTTCCTGTCCACCAGCCTGCTGAACGGCGTCAGGATGTTGGCGTAGTATTTGATGCATTCCTGATAGAGCTCGGTCCGGTCGACCAGATCGTTGTACATGAGCTCCGAAGCGTAATGCTGGCCGAACGCATCGTTGCTGAACAAGATGTTGTCTCCGGTCAAATAGCAAAACATACTGTCCGGCCAGTGGAGCATGGGGGCTTCGATAAAAACCAGCTCGCGCGAGCCGATGGAGACTTTCTCACCGGTTTTTACCGGCTTGAAATTCCAGTTTTGATGAAAATGCCCTTTAAACGACTTGAGCCCGTTTGCCGTGCAGTAAATGGGGGTATCGGGTATTTCCCGCATCAGATCGGCCAGGCCGCCGCTGTGATCTATCTCGGCGTGGTTCGCCACAATCAGATCGATTTTTTTCAGATCGATTCGTGCTCTGAGGCTCTCCAGGAATTCCCGGCTGAACGGTTCCCACACCGTGTCAATCAAAACCGTCTTTTTATCTTGCACAAGATACGAATTGTAAGTGGTTCCTCGATGAGTGGAATACTCTTCTCCGTGAAATTTTCTCAGCTCCCAATCAATTTTTCCAACCCACGCTATATGATCGCGAATATTGAAGCTCATGTTGATCCTCCGATTATCTTGGTTCATTGCGGCTTGGTGTGATTGCTGCCGGCCCAGGGCGCAAAGTGCGCTCAAGTTTCAATGTCGGCCCCCGTTGGTTCAAGTAGTAGACTTGAACCAACGACAGATTCGAGCTTTAACCCAGAATTGCCTTGAGATCC
>JAVEVM010000625.1:0-3499 GCA_034005055.1 Desulforhabdus sp.
AGTCGCGGATCCCGGATGTCCGGATTAAACCGGATCGACTTGTCACCGGAAGGATCGTATATGATGAACCAGACCGGATTGAGGGTATGAGCAGTCTTTGCTTTGGGTTTTCCCCGCTGATCGGTCTTTATTTTACCGGTCTTTTTCTCCACCTCGAACATTTCGTCTGCATTTCCGTGGTCTGCTGTTATCAGCAGAATGCCTCCCGCTTTCTTGATACTTCGTATGAGCCTTCCGATACACAGGTCAACCGTTTCCACTGCCATTCTTGTCGCCTGATAGATGCCGGTGTGCCCAACCATATCGCCGTTGGCGAAGTTGAGGCGAATGAAGTCATAGCGACTGGACTCGACCGCCTCAATGACGCGATCGGTAATTTCCGCCGCTTTCATCCACGGACGCTCTTCAAAAGGCACTCTTTCCGACGGGATTTCGATGTAGTCTTCGAGCTGTTCGTTAAATTTGCCAGACCGGTTGCCGTTCCAAAAATAGGTCACATGGCCGAACTTTTGGGTCTCACTTATTGCCAGTTGGCGTATGCCGCGCTCGCATAAAAGCTCGCCCATGGTCCTTTCTATGCAAGGGGGCTCGACCAGGTAACGCTTGGGAATATGTGCCTCGGTGTCGTATTCCATCATGCCGGCGTAGGCCACCATAGGATTGGGATCGCGCTCGAAGTAGTCAAAATCCTCCTGATCGAAAGCCAGACTGATCTCAATGGCCCGATCTCCCCTATAGTTGAAAAAGATCACCGAATCACCATCTCGAATCGGCCCCACTGGCCCGGATGAGTCGGAGATGACAAAAGGGGGAAGGTTTTGATCGATAATGCCCGGATTTTCTCTTCGATAGGTCTCAATGGCTTCCCGTGCTGAATCGAATATTCGCCCTTCGCCGGCCACATGGGTTTTCCAGCCAAGGGCAACCATGCCCCAATCGGCCTGGTATCGATCCATGGTGACGACCATACGGCCGCCGCCACTGGCTATCCGGTAGTCGACCTGTGCCCGTTGGTTGATGTCGGCGAGAAAGGACTCGAACGGAAGGACATACTCCAGAGCGGACGTTTCGCCCACATCCCGGCCATCCAGCAGGATATGTATCCTGACCCTGGGCAGCTTTTCGTTGAAGGCTGCATGTTTCAGCATCGCTTCAAGATGGCCCAAATTGCTGTGCACATTGCCGTCGGAAAAAAGCCCGATGAAGTGCAAAGTTCCGGCATGCTCGCGACAGAATTGAACGAGCTGCTGCCATGCTTTGCCGGAAAAAATCCGTTCTGACTCGATCGCAAGATTGACCAGCTTGGCACCCTGAGGATAGAAGCGTCCAGCTCCAATGGCGTTATGGCCCACTTCGGAATTTCCCATATCCTCGTCTGAAGGCAATCCTACGTAAGTTCCATGTGCTTTGAGCAAGGTATACGGACAATTGTCGAGGAGCCAGTCGAGATGGGGAGTGAATGCTTCAGCGACCGCATTTCCTTCCCGCTCGGCACGGTACCCGATGCCATCCATTATCACTATTGTCAGCGGTCCGACGCGACGATTTTTCAGGATGGTGCTTGCCATAGTGGTCATACTCCTTCCCGGCAGGTTTAAGGTTTCGGGTATGAAGAGCTCGCGGTGAAACCTGAAGCCCGATCACATCTATCTGCGGCCGGGTTTCGGCTGCTCGCCTAAAGTAAGATTGATCGTGTCGCCTGTGCCGTCCCAATGAATCACTTCCAGACGGATTCGGTCTCCCGGCCGCATCTTTCGAATCTCCCGAATGACGAAATCGGCATCATCGACAGGTTTGCCGTTGATCTTTACAATCACATCACCGCCTACGATAATTATGTTGTTGCCGATCTGCGCCCGCTTATCCCCGCCGCGAAGGCCTGCTTTATCTGCCGGCCCGCGCGGAATGACCTCTACGACCATGGCGCCCGATTGGACCGGCAGTTTTAAAGCTTCGGCAAAATCGGGAAACAGCGTCATCAGCGTGGCCCCCATCCAGGGATAGGCGTAGTGTCCTTTGTCAATCAGATCTTGCAGGACCCGCTTGGCGGTGTCCACCGGGATTGCGAAGCCGATTCCCACACTCGCTCCGGTAGGACTGAAGATTGCCGAATTGATTCCGATCAATTTGCCCGATGAATCGATCAAAGGGCCTCCCGAATTGCCCGGGTTGATAGAAGCATCCGTCTGGATGATGTCTTCCACCAAAGTTCCGCCTTGTGAGCGCAGGGTTCGACCCACCGAGCTGATCACACCCGTGGTCAATGTCTGGCCCAAACCGAACGGGTTGCCAATGGCCAGAACTTTCTGTCCCACCTGCAGATCACTGGACGATCCCATCGGGATCACGGTCAGCTCTCTGGCGGGAGCATCAATTTTAAGAACCGCCACATCGGTGCTCGGATCAGAGCCGACAAAACGAGCCGTGTGCTTTTTTCCGTTCGCCAGGGTCACTTCCAGCTTCCGGGCATCCACAATCACATGATGATTGGTAAGGATGTAGCCGCTCTTGTCAATGATGGACCCGGACCCCGTTCCTTGTCTCGGAACGATGTTGAAAAAGAAGTCGCGCTCAAGCACGGTGCTGGTGATATTTACGACACCCGGTGCGAGCTTCTGATACAGCATGATGTTGTTGGCTTCATCTTCGGTGTAAGCACCGTCGCTTCGGTTTGCCGTAAGCGGAAGAAAAAACAGGAAAAAAAGCAAAGAAAACGATGCCGAGCGTAAGGCTTGCTTCATTGTACAACCTCTTCCATTATTCTTGGCCTATAAATCTATAAACGATAGATCCTGCGTATGATCCAATAAGCCAAAAGAACGGCAAGCAGCCAGCCCAGCCATTTACCCCAGGTATAAATCAACCCGGGCGCCACTTGCTTCACTCTGTTGACGGGAATGGCAAAACCGATACCGACGCTGCTGCCGGTGGGGCTTAAAATAGCCGTGTTGATGCCTATGAGCTCTCCTTTTGAGTTGACCAGGGCGCCCCCGGAATTACCGGGATTGATGGAAGCGTCCGTTTGAATAAGATCTTTCAAGACCCGTCCATTGTCTCTGATGTTGCGCCCCACCATGCTGACTATTCCTACCGTGAGAGTCTGCCCAAGTCCAAAAGGGTTGCCAATGGCTAAAACCTTTTCGCCCACTGCAATGTTTTTCGAGTCGCCGAGTGCTATGGCCTGCAGAGCGTGACCTTCAGCGTTAATGCGAATGGCGGCTAGATCGTCGTAGGGGGAGGTTCCAACCACTTTCGCGTCCCAGCGGCTGCCGTCCGCCAGAGTCACCTGCATACGCCTGGCGTCGGCTATCACGTGATAATTGGTTATGATCGTGCCGTCATCTTTCAGGATGATTCCGGAGCCGCTGCCGGCTGTAGGCAGAGGTCTAAAAAAGAAATCATATTCGATGACCGTGGTGGTGATGTTGACGACCGAGGCGGAGACTTTCCTGTAAACGGAAATGGTGTTGAGCTCATCGGGAGTGAGACCGAAAAGCGC
>JAVEVM010000626.1:0-3496 GCA_034005055.1 Desulforhabdus sp.
AGGCGGTCCGGATGCCGCTGCAGGCGATTTTGCCGTCGGAGCGAAAGGGCATCAGCGAGAGCCGGCCCTGCCAGGCGACGGTTTCTCCGTCGGGTGTGCCTGCAACCAGGCTGTAAGTGCCGTTATCGTCCACTAAGGTGGTCAGCGTTTTCAGTTCCAGGTCAAGATTATGAAAGTTTAGGACGGCAGGAGAGGACGGACGCTTGTCGGTTACGGCCAGCTCGCCTCCCTCCAGCGTTACCGAGCCCAGGATCAAGCGCAGGGGTTTCGATTTAGAAGGTTCCTCGGCTTTTACTTCGGATGGTTTGGGGGCGAGGATGGCGAAATTGAGCGATCCGTCGCTCTCTACGGCCAGGTTCACCGACGGCTTCTCCAGACGAACCTCCTTCAGGTGAATCGCCATGTAGAAGAAACCGGTCAGCTCGCAGTCGAGATAGAGCCTACCAAAGCTGACCAGCGGCGCTCCGTCCGGCCCGTTAAGAGTGAAATCGTTCGCTTCGAATCGGAGCAAAAACGGGTTGAGGCGTACTGTGCCCAGGTTGGCCTGACATTTGAGCTGCTCCCGAGTGTACTTCGGAATGTACCAGCGGATCAACAGAGGAGCCAGAATAAAGCCGGCAAGAGTGAACAGAAGCAGGGCTGCCAGAGGAACAAGCAAGAACTTGCTTAACAGAAAACGCCGCATCCCGGGTTTCATGTCACACACCTTCCTATCTTGTTGGTACGACGACCAATGATTGAGAGGTTGCTGGTAGAAACATTTTGAACATGCTCCTAATACTGCGGGCTGAGGCTTTCGCTCTACATACTGACGCCCTTTAGAATTGACCCCCCTGAGGCATAAACAACTATACCACAGAATCATCAGATAGGAATGGTACAATATTCTTTTAAGAATGCCGAAGACTGAGCCGTCATCCAATTGGATGGGTGTCGGCAGGATCGATCCTATAGATATTCAGAATTCAGTGTCGATTACTGATTATCATTGGATTCGGTATCGAATAGCGTGATTTCGTCGCGTAGCTGCTGGACCGCTGAATTGAGATCTACGGTGGCGAGCTTGAATTCCTGCAAGGAGTTTTTGGTCTCAGCTGCCGTTATGGCGAGTTGGTGCATCGCTTCACTTATTTGCTGAGCACCCTCCGAGTGGGCGTGCATTCCATCGGCGACCACTTCGAATTCGGGCACGACCGTTCGAACTCGATCGATAATCTCTGCGAGCTGCGCTCCCACACCGGCCGCAAGCTGCACCCCTTTCTTTACCTCATGCGCAAATTTCTCCATTTCCATCACCCCACTGGAGACTGAGGATTGCATTTGTTTGACCATCTGTTCGATTCTTTGCGTGGCGGCATCGGCCTGGTCGGCCAGCCGCCTGATTTCTCGGGAGACTACGCTGAACCCGCGGCCGTACTCTCCTGCTTTCGCGGCTTCTATGGAAGCGTTCAAGGCGAGCAGATTAATCTGTTCCGAGATCTTGTTGATGGTTGTGATCACCTCTGAAATCTTATCGGCACGCTGATCGATGAGCCCAAGCCGGTCGCCGAATGAACCGGTAGCCTCAATCAGCTGGTCCATGGCGATTTCCATCTTGGTCAGGTTTGCCCTTCCAGCCTCAGCCATTGCTGCCGTTTCTTCAAAGGTTCTGCTCAACTTATCCAATGTTCTAACGAGCGACTCGGCCGTTGCCAGTATCTCTTTACTGGTGGCGCTGACTTGCCGGGTAGATGAAGCCTGCTCGTTCACAGTCGCTTCCAGCTGCCCGGCCGACGCGGCAATTTGTGTGGATGTGGCGGAAACCTGCGCGCTCGAAAGCTCGACCTGCCCGACCAACTTCTTCAGAGTCTGGGTCATGCTCTGAAAAGCGTTGAAAAGCCAGCCGGTTTCGTCTTCTCCGAATGCGACCCTTTGTTCCGTATCTTTGAGATTGGCCACCGCCTTCGACAGCCTGCCCCCTGCAATCTGCTGAGCAACTGCGGTCAGTCCGATGATCGGATAGCAAAAACGGCGCATCAGAATCAGGCCAATCAGCACACAAAGGACAATCTGCACTGAGATGACCGTGGCAGAGACAGCCATACTGTTTCTTTTGAGCCGGTCGATTTGAGCAAACAGCTCATCTCGAGGCGCTAGAATGCCAAGTACTACCTCGGCGCCGACAAATGTATAAAACAGCGCATAATCCCGCCCATCGATCTGAAGCAGGTGTTGAGCGACTTCTTTTTCCGTCGATTTTGTCGGCAAGGTGAGCTGGCGTCCCCAGCTGAATTGATCCGCCTTTTCCATGACTTTGCTCGTATCGGCGGGAAAAGCGATAAACCTTCCGCTGTCCGCATCGACGGCGAAAGCAATCGAGCTGGGGCAGACCTTCATTTTTGCGACTAGATCCTGCAGGTCCTTTAAGCTGAAATCCAATGTTGCCGTGCCGATGATCGTCTTGTGCAGATCGTACATCAGAGCGTCCACCGTGATCATGAGTGCCATGGTGCCGGTTTCGTCAAAATACGGATCGGTCCAGTAGGTCTTTTTGGGCCGCGGTTTGGAAAGATCCCAGTCCTTTGGAATGGCAGATCGATACCACGGCTTGTTGGGGTAATCGTACTGCGGCGTGCTCAGTTCCCAGGTGAAGACAACCCGGTTGTCTTTCCAATAGGCATAAGGCCCATAGTACTGCCTGTCCGGAAATATCGAGTAAGGCTGGAACCAGAGTCCCCCGCCGATGGCTTCGGGGAACTGCTCAAAGCTACTCAGCAGATATTGTTTCAGTTCCTCAGTGATATCTCGACCGGCGGTTTTGACAGTCTGGTAGAATGCCTCCCCAGCTGTTGCCATATCTTCCGCCTTGGTTTCCATGAGATGCATCGTGAACTCGATCTCCCTGGCGTAGTTTGCGACCGATGCCTTAACGCCCTTTTCAGTCTCCTCCAGCAGCTGCAAGCCAAAACCGCGCGCGTTGTAGATGAGGACCATATTGCCAAGCAGTGAGGAGAGGGCGACAATACAGATCAAAATGAGAGTTCTCTGCTTGAGAGTTGCACTCATATCGCATCCTTGTCTCGAAAATAGTGAATGGATAAACACGATGAAAGCTATCCTATCCTTACACGGGGAGAAACGAAAGGGGGAATCCGGGACTGGATTTCTCTTGATTCTGGCTGGACCGCTGAATATGCTTACTGTAGATTTTTCCGACCGGGCGAAGTGAACATTTAATGCAAATGAGGCTAACGATGGAGAGGACCGTCACTGAAGTCAGGCTTTCTAAGATCAGTCCCAATTGCTTTATGATTTGTGAGACGGAGATTATCGATCAGCTCTGTGTCAGCATTAGGCGTTTTGGGCAGCTGGAGCCGATCGAAATCTGGTTTGCAGGAGAGCATTTCCGTATTCTTGATGGTGAGAAGAGATACCGGGCCTGCAAAAAGATCGGTATGGAAAAAATCCGAGCGGTCATCGAGAAGAGTGAAGCTTTCTGATAGGGGCCGGCATGACC
>JAVEVM010000627.1:0-3491 GCA_034005055.1 Desulforhabdus sp.
TTCTTGATAGCGGGTCAGTCCGATCAATTTTACTCCCAAATTACGATCTTGCCACGCTTCATGGCTAAGCAGGCCGGCAGCGCGATGGTGATAATAGGCGAGATCGTCTTCGTCTCCAATGATCTGCATCGGATCGAAGTGCTGGGGCGACTCATTGTAGGCAGTACTCAGAATACTTAGAAGACGAAAATTACTAACCAGGGGACTGAACGGGATGGAATGAAACCCGGTTCCATTGTTGTAGCTATGGTCGCCATAAAGCTCGCTCAGGATGCGTTCATTGGAATGCCGCCGCAAAAACTGCCGGCTTCTGATCCCCATCTCCTGCAGTCTGGATGAGTCGTTGAGCAGGCGCAGAATCCGATCCGCCAATACCTCGCCTTCGACCTTCTCAAGCACTTCGCTTGCTTCCACCACTGTGTCTTCGAACAAGATTTCAGTCGCTCCGGCGTGCTTCATGGCGCGTGCGTTCATAACCTGATGATCGCCGGGAAGATTCGCTTTGGGTATGAGCAAAGAAGGTTTGCCCAGGCCGGAGATTTCATTCAAGCTTCCCGCGCCGCTTCGGCAGACAATGAGATCGCTCACGGAATAGACATCGGCGATGTTGTGAAAATAGTCCTGCCGGTAATAGAAGTCGCCCAACAGCGCTCTTTCTTCTTCGCTAAATTGAGCCAGCAGACGAGCTTCCGTATCGGCTTCCGCATCATATTCGGCAGACTTGTTCAGACCCATCCCATGAATGATGAACAATTTTTCACGGTAAGGCAAAAGGTAGCGCAGCGAATCCACAATGGCCCGATTGATGGTGCGTGCTCCCTGGGAGCCACCGAATACAAAAACTGTTCGACGACCGTCCGGGATTCTACATGGCAGGAGCGGCAGAGCCTCTTCCCGCGGCTTTGAAATGACCGAGTAGCGAATCGGATAGCCGACGACCACACCATTCTTGGGAAAAAAGACCAGAGTTTGGGGAAAGGTTAGCAACACTCGATCCGCCCAGCGCCCCAGCCATGAATTCAGTTGACCCGGTATGCTGTTCTGTTCGTGCAGGAATACCTTGGTCGGAGCCAGGTGCAATGCGCGCAAAATTAAAGTGGCCAGGATGATGGGGGCGCTGACATAGCCTCCGGTAGCTATAATCCAGCGAGGTGCAAAGCGAAACAGGATGAAAACGGACTGAGCGATGCCAATGGAAAGTTTGCACAGAAAGCGAAATGTGGCCGGCGACGGCTTCAGCCCCGGAAAGCCTTCCGAACAGACGAATTTAAGGGGATAGCCTGCACGGCGCACAATGACCGCTTCGGCTTTGCCCCGCACACCGACATAAAGGAAGCGAGTGTCGGGCTCTTTTCTTCTAATCCCCTCCGCAATAGCCAGAGCCGGATTGACATGCCCCCCCGTTCCGCCGCCGGTCAGGAGGACTCTAGCTTCTCGCCTTGCCAGTCCACGCCAGCGGCGAGCGGCCGCCAGCAAACCGGCCAGCACAATAACCAGGGTGCTGATCAAAATAAGAGTGATGTAGTACACAAATGCTCGCTTAAAGTAAGATTAATATCTTAACCATTCACAGATGCAAAGTCCGTTCAATAAGCTCCCACGGTATGCTACCGTCGCGGACCAGTCTGGGCAGGGTTGTCGACACGTCCACAATAGTCGAAGGCATACGGCCGGGTAACTTGCCGGCATAAATCAGTCCGTCTATTTGCGCCAGTAGATCCGGCTCAATGTCGTCCGGGTGGTCGACCGCCGATTGCCCGGAAATATTGGCGCTGGTTGAAATCAACAAGCCACCGGCCGCCTTTGCCAAAAGCACAGCTACCGGATGAGGCGAGATGCGGATGGCGATCTTTCCCGTCTGGAGATGCAGCTCGGAAGGCAGCGCCGGTGATGCGGCCAACACCAGGGTGAGTGGTCCGGGCCAGAAAGCTTCGGCCAGTTGCTCCGCTGCTTCGGGCCAACTGCCGACCGCTCTTCGTACATCAGTTGCACTGGCGGCGACCAAAGGCAGCGGCTTGTCGGCATCTCTGCCTTTGACTGAGTAAATGCGCTTAATGACAGTTGTTGAGGTCGTCTGTCCTCCCAACGCATAAAAGGTTTCGGTAGGATAGACTATTAAGCCGCCATTGAGAAGCAAAGAAACGGCCTCATCGATGTTCGACAATGCCGGAATTTGCGCCTCAACCTTCCAGATTCGTGGGTTGCAGTCCAACTCTTGCTCGCTCTCTCCGTACTGCGCGCCTGGCCCTCATCTGGGATTGGCAAGCCGGTCCTGAAGCTTCTGGTCTTTTTCCGCTATTTGCTCGGTCATCTTTTCTTTATGTCGGCGGAATTTGTCGGCTAGAGCTGAATCCTGCAGCGCCAGAATTTGTACGGCAAACAAGGCGGCGTTGTGGGCGCCTCCCTTGCCGATAGCCATGGAAGCAACCGGCACTCCCGGAGGCATTTGCACCGTGGCATAAAGAGCATCTAAGCCTTGCAGCGGCGATGATGCCATGGGAACTCCCACCACCGGCAGAATCGTCTCGGCGGCCAACACACCGGCCAGATGGGCCGCCCAACCGGCTCCGGCGATCAATATCCGAAGACCCCGGCCGGCCGCCTCCCTGGCATACTGTGAAGTTTTCTGCGGAGAGCGGTGAGCGGAAAGGATATGCGCCTCGTAGTCGACCCCAAAAGATTCCAGCACCCGAAAAGCCTCTTCCATGAAGGGAAGGTCGGAGTCGCTTCCCATAACGATGCCTACCAAAGGATTCTTCTTCACAGCCCTCTAATTCTCTTCCTTCTACGAAGCCCCTATATCGCTTCGGTAATAGATGCCCTCGAAGGATATTTTTTCCATTTCCCGGTAGGCTATTGACCTTGCCTCCTCCAGGGTAGCGCCGTTGCTCACGATACACAACACCCGGCCGCCGGTCGTGATCAGCCGGCCGTCATCATTGAACCCCGTGCCTGAATGAAAAATCAGGCAGTTATCATCAACATGGTCCAAGCCGGTGATCGGCAAACCGATCTTGTATCGATCGGGGTAGCCTTTATACCATCCCTTTTTCCCTTTGGTGCGACCGCTTGTGGCAATCAAACAGAGCTGAAAGCGCCGGTCCCATCTTGGCTCCATCCCGCTTAACCGCTCCTGCAAAATAGCTTCGCAAATATCGACCAGATCGGTCTGCAGGCGAGGCAAGATGACTTGGGCTTCGGGGTCGCCCAGGCGAATATTGATCTCCAGGACATACGGAATAATCTCCGCTCCTTCCTCCACAAGCATCAATCCCAGGTAGAGAATCCCCTGGTAGAGAAAACCGTATTTTTCCCTCACACCTGTTATGAGCGGTTCGGCCACCTTGGCCATGATCGTATTTATCAGCTTTTGATCGAGCCACGGATGGGGCGAGTAGGAGCCCATTCCCCCGGTATTCTTGCCCTCATCGTTGTCTCTGGCGCGCTTATAATCCTGGGCGGCCACCATGGGCACCACCGAGTAGCCATCG
>JAVEVM010000628.1:0-3478 GCA_034005055.1 Desulforhabdus sp.
CATGCGCCAGATTGTACCGTAAAGCCGCAAGATCGATCTCCACCCAGCTTAGAGGCATTGGTCCCTCCGATTGGAAAGAGTAAAGAGAGCTCTTTGCAACGATCAGAAAATATGTTAGGCGATTCAGGGTTGAATGCCAAGAAGATCTTGGGAAATCTTTAGATGGGATGTGAAGGACATGCTTACAGGGTATTTATTAACAGTTGTCGGTTTGATCTGCTTTTTTGAAGGACTTCCTTACCTTGCCTCTCCTGACAACTTGAAGAAGGTGATGACGCAATTGCTCCGCACACCCAGCCATGGGCTTCGCCTGCTGGGCGGCGCACTGATGATTCTCGGCCTGTTTCTGGTTTACTGCGGACGACACTATGCCGGATGATTTAGAAACGGCCTCTTTTTTGCTCCGGGACTATCTTTTCGAGCTGCCCAATCACCTGATCGCCCAAAATCCGACCGACAAGAGAGCCGAATCCAAGTTGCTGGTTGTAGACCGCCGGCACGGAAATGTCCGCCATTGCAGGTTTGACGAAATCTGCCGGTTCTTTTCCTCAGGTGACCTGCTGGTCCTGAATGATACTCGAGTGGTTCCCGCCAGGCTTTATGGTAGAAAAGAGACTGGTGGAGCTGTTGAGCTTCTGGTCCTGGACCCCTACAAGGATGCTGAGCGAGGCAGGGAAGAAGGTTACGAGTGTCTGCTGAAGAGTGCCAAGCGACCGCGCCGGCACACCCGCATCGTTCTGCAAAATGGAGCACGAGCGACGATTCTGAACGAGCCAAGGGATGGGAAAGCCGTCGTTCGTTTCTCGATGGAGGAGCCCCTTCTGGAGATTCTGGAAAAGATCGGACAGGTTCCTCTGCCTCCCTACATTCATCGGAATGGCAACACGCCCCCCTGCGATGACCGAAAGGCCTATCAGACGGTTTATGCCGCAAAATCCGGGGCGATAGCCGCCCCTACCGCCGGTCTTCATTTTACCCATGAGCTTCTAGGGGAGCTGCAGGAGCGGGGTGTTGAGATCGTCAAAGTTACTCTTCACGTGGGTTACGGCACGTTCGCTCCGTTGCGGAGCGAAGATATCAGGGAACATCGAATGCATCCCGAGTATGCTGAAATCCCGGCCTGTTCGGCGCAGGCCATTGAACAGGCCAGAATTCGGAGCAGGCGAATCATCGCGGTTGGAACAACGGTGGTTCGCATTCTGGAATGGGCTGCGGCCGAGCTCGGTAAGGTCAGTCCCTGTGCCGGATTGTGCAATCATTACATCTATCCAGGTCATCGATTTTGCGTCGTGGATGCAATGATCACCAACTTCCACCTGCCCGGCTCCAGCTTGATTCTCCTGGTGGCTGCTCTTGCCGGCCGACAGACCATTCTTAATGCGTACCAGCAGGCGATTGAGCGAGGATACCGGTTCTACAGCTATGGCGATGCCATGCTCATCGTATAAAGACTGGGGAATATGAAATAGGCGCGAGCAATGAAATTTGAGATAATTTCGAAAGACTCCACCGGTGCGGCCCGCCGGGGACGTCTGACAACCAGGCACGGTGCCATCGAAACCCCGGTTTTTATGCCGGTGGGCACTCAAGGAACAGTCAAAAGCCTTACCCCTGATGAGCTGGAGGATCTGGGAGCGCAGATCATTTTGGGGAATACCTATCATCTGTATTTGCGACCGGGGGCTGAGCGGATCGCGCGCTTCGGAGGTCTGCACTCATTCATGCACTGGAATGGGTCTATTCTAACTGACAGCGGTGGCTTTCAGGTGTTTAGCCTGGCCAAGATCCGCAAAATTCAAGAAGAAGGAGTTATCTTTCAGTCTCATATTGATGGCTCCCGCCATATGATATCTCCTGAAGTATCGATGCAAATCCAGATGCAGCTCGGTTCTGATATCGCCATGTGCTTCGACGAGTGCACCTCTTACCCGGTAACTCGGGAGTACGCCAAGCAATCGATGGATATGACCGTACGTTGGGCAAGGCGCTGCAAGCAGGCCCACGCTCTGCCGGGGCAGGCGCTGTTTGGAATCGTACAGGGCAGTATCTATCCGGATATAAGACGGGCCTGCCTCGAACAGCTCAGGGATATCGATTTTGATGGCTATGCCCTGGGGAGCCTGGCGGTTGGTGAGCCCAAAGAAGAGATGCTGGCTGTTCTGGAGGCGATCACGGGAGAATTAACGGAATCGGCCCCGCGCTACTTGATGGGAGTCGGCACCCCGGAAGATTTGGTGGAAGGAGTGCGCCACGGAGTGGACATGTTCGATTGCGTTCTGCCTACTCGTAATGCACGAAACGGCATGCTCTTTACTTCCCAGGGAAGCATTCAGATCAAGAACAGTCGTTTTGCCGACGACGATCAACCCATTGAAATTGATTGCACGTGTTATACCTGCCGCCGCTTTTCCAGGGCTTACCTGCGCCACCTTTTCATGTCTCGAGAATTGCTCGTCTACCGCTTGAATACACTCCACAACCTGCACTATTATCTGAGGCTTATGGAAAACATAAGAGAAGCCCTTCAAGAAGACTGCTTCGATCAATGGCGCCGAGATTTCTATAACGGACTTCAAAAATGAGCTGCAAAGCAGGCGTTTTAATGCTGGTTGAGCGAGGCGGACTTTTTCTGCAAAAATAGACACTAAGTTTAAACGTCTGTGCTTTAAGAATCTGCAAATGTATGTTAAAGTGCCTCCGTTTATCGGTTACCAAGTGAATATTTGAACAAGTCATTCGCGGTTAGCTTTCCTTGATTGCAATTTGCACAGAAGGGGGATCAGATCACTATGGATGGTTTGTACACATTTCTTATAGGACCGGCCCTGTGGGTGGCGCTGTCTATTTTTACAGTTGGCCTGATCTGTCGGATTTTCTACCTATACGGGTTAAGCCGGGAGCGGGACAAAGTCTTTTACAATCACATGGACTGGAATTGGGCTTTTCGCTCCATCGTACACTGGCTGGTCCCCCTGGGCAGTGCTTCCATGCGCAATCAACCGTTTTTCTCGGTCGCATTTATTCTGTTTCACATCCTCCTTTTTGGTATACCCATATTCCTGTCGGCCCACAACATTTTACTGGAGGAGTGGGTCGGCTGGAGTTTGTGGACCTTACCTGACACAGTAGCCGATAGCTTAACCATTGCCATGATGGTTATCATGGCCTTTTTGCTTTTGCGACGCCTGGCTCGACCCGAAGTCCGCATTCTCACTACCGCGTGGGACTACACCTTGTTGTTTTTGACTTTCTTGCCGTTTTTGACCGGGTTTCTGGCCTACCGTCAGTGGGGGCCGTATCCGCTCATGTTGATTTTGCATATTATATTCGGCGAGGTGCTGTTAGTGATCATTCCGTTTAGCAAATTGGGTCACATGATCCTTTGGTTTTTCTCTCGATCCTTTATAGGATTCGAAATGGGTGCGATAAGAGGCGCTCGTTCCTGGTAGTATTCAGCCCGGAATAATGGAAGCTTTGC
>JAVEVM010000629.1:0-3477 GCA_034005055.1 Desulforhabdus sp.
AAAATGTGAATTTGTGCACATTGACCTGACAGGCCTGCACGTAATATCCTTCAATTTGCCGAACTGAAAACCCATCCCTGCCAAGACATATGAATCCATGGCCGGGTCAGCTCGAGTGGTGTGTTGATGAATTTAACGACCTGCTCGATTGTCCGCTTTCACTTGAGCATGAGGAAATGAGATAAGAACACTTACAGAGGCCCCGCTTACCGAGCGTGACCTCAGAGCCATCAAAGCGGCCGTTGCAATGCTCGAGCTGTTGGGCTGCCTGGGTTCAGAACCTCTCGATGATTATGACTATGCCGCCGATTGGGGAGAATTTGGTGCAGATAATCGCCTCTCTTGACATGTTTACAGGGACCCATATCTATGTTGACGCGATGGTGTTCTACACTTTGTTGCGAGCTGAACTCAGTATCCGGCCCATTGTTGAACGATTCTTCTCCCGGATCGAATCCGGTGAAATTATTGCCCACACTTCCGTTTTGACCTTCCGGTTATTCGAGATTCTTGATTTGTCACTATTCAAATTTCAAGTTGAGCGAAGGTACTGAATTTATGTGGACTCCAGGTCGGCCGGCTGGCGTGTGATGGCGCAAGCGGGTTCTTTTTGGGGTGCGGTATCGGATGAGCCCGGCAGCAGGGGCACGACGTCTTTGAATTTCTTGCCGTGGATGAGCAGCCGGCCCTCGCCGTTCAAGACGGTATTGTCCTCCAGGATGATCAAGCCGAAGCGCTCGGCCACGTCCGTTTTGTATCTATATTCCATCGATTTTTTTCTTAATTTGAAATTGAGCACAATCAAAACCAGGGCAAAAACAGTCAAAACGGCTAAGATTATGCCGGCAGCGAGCAGCACAAATCGGACGGATTTTTCTCCGACAGCTCCAATAAAGGCCAAAATCACATCTAGTTTATAGAAGACACCGACGGCGATGCCCAACAACAAGAGCAGGCTGAGGAACGGCAATCGCTGCAGCCAGTTCATCATCACATAGATTCGATATGCACGGCTTGACTTGTCTCCGGGCAGATGGGCTTGGTGATCGAGCACGACTGCCGCTTCCGGCTCTCCGAAATACTTGTTGAAGCCGATGATGATGACTCCCAGCAGAAAAGTAATAGCGACCGGGGCGAGAAAAGAGAGCAAGAAGTATACTTTCCATGGGAATAGGATCTCTACCGGTCCGTAGCGGTCAAAGCCCTGGTCGCCCAGTTGGTACAGCCAACATCCAACGAAAATGAGAACTTCCACCCATCCCAGAAAGAACAGATACTTGCGAAAAATCTCCTTCCGTTCGACGTCATCGAAAAGACCCGCAATTCCTCGCAAAGATTTACTCGCGTTTTCAGATGAATTTTTCATAAACCGCTTCCCGTTTCAAACGTTCCGCTGCACCAACCTGCTCAGAGACAGTGACGGTAATACCCGTATGATTCGTCCTTCATGCAGCCGGTTATCAACCTTGAATTCCGACTCTTGAGAAGATAACAAGACCATGGGTAGGGGTCAACCAGGATTTGACCGGCTTATGGATTTGCTTTCCGCAGAGATTGTGATAGAGAAATCCACACTTGCAGCACCGCCGAATTAAGGGATGAGACTCATTACTTGCGGGAGGAAAGCTATGTCGCAAACCCTGTTTGAAACTGAATTTCCCAGACTGAAGCTTCAATCCAGGGGAAAAGTCAGAGATATCTATGACCTGGATGATTCCCTCCTAATCGTGGCGACCGATCGCATATCCGCATTCGATGTCGTGATGCGCACACCAATCCCGGATAATGGCAAGGTGCTTACCCAGCTGTCCGAATTCTGGCTTGATTTCCTGGGCGACATGGTCGAGCATCATCTCATCGGGACCGATGTCAACCTCTACCCGGAGGCATGTAAACCGTACTCGGCGCAGTTGGCCGGTCGCAGCATGCGGGTCAGAAAAGCTCGGCCGCTGCCGGTTGAATGCATTGTGAGAGGCTATCTGGTTGGCTCCGGCTGGAAGGATTATCAAAAAACCGGTGAGCTTTGCGGCATCCGGCTACCGGCCGATATGCAGCAGGCGCAAAAACTGCCGCATGCCATCTTCACCCCATCCACCAAGGCTGCCCTGGGAGCACACGACGAGAACATTTCTTTCGGAGAGATGTGCAGTCGAGTCGGTGAGGATATTGCCTCCAGGGTCCGGGAAATAAGCATCAATATTTATACAAAAGCCGCTTCCTATGCCGAAAAGCGAGGCATCATCGTGGCGGATACCAAGCTCGAATTCGGTATCGTCGAAGGGCGGCTGCTATTGATCGATGAGGTACTGACACCCGATTCCAGCCGCTTTTGGCCGGCCGACCGGTACAAAGTGGGCGGAAGCCCGGAAAGCTATGACAAGCAATATTTGCGCGACTACCTGACAGAATCGGGCTGGAAGGTCTCAGACCCGGCTCCGGAGCTGCCGCCGGCGGTGGTTGAAAACACCCGCTCGCGTTATCTGGAGGCATTGGAGCGGCTATCGGGGCGCAAGCTTCGTTAGCGCGACAGGAATAGAATGAAAGCTGTGCTCAATTCCATAGAACTGACCGATCTGAACCGGCAAGACCTGAGTTTTGCCATTCCGAGCTTCGCCCCGCATCTCGGTCTGTGTGATTCACTGCGGTGCTGCGGTATCCTTCAGCCCCCCTGGATACGGGCCAAGGCTGACGGTACGAAGATTATCGTAGATGGATTTAAAAGACTGGAGTGGGCTTTCCAAGAAAGCTTTGAAAGAATCCGGGTCCTGCTGTTTGCTGCCGAGTGCGACCCTGTAAAGCTGCTGCTCGATCGAATTGAGGCTAAGTTGTTTGGACCGGCTCTGAACGTTGCCGAAAAGGCTCAAATCGTTTCTAAATTGGTGCAAAATGTCGCACCGGAAGTGATGCAGAGTAGATATTTGCCTCGATTGGGCATCGCCGCTCATCCCGAGGCAATCCGGAAATGGTGCCGACTGGCGGCTTCGGACGAGCATTTGCTTGCAGCTGCAGCACTGGAAGAAATTTCCGATCGAACCGCCCTGGAGCTCGTTGACTGGGAAAAAGAAGCGCAAAGGGAGATAATCTCATTATTGAAAGAACTGCGCTGCAGTTTCAGCATCCAGTCGGAAATTCTGGAGCGCGTGAGGGAAATCGCTTTGCGGGAAGAATCATCCGAGCTGCAAGTTCTGAATGTTCCTGAATTGGCGGCTATAAAGGACGACAAGAACCGTAACCATCGCGAAAAAACACAGGCGCTGAGGGACTGGCTTTACCGTCGCCGCTACCCGAGGATAAAAGCGCGTGAAGAGCGCTTTATGCGAGATTTGGCTGCAAGTGATCTTCCCGCGAGAGTACGTATTACTCCACCGCCTGCCTTCGAGGGCCAAAACTGGCAGCTGCAGCTCTTTTTCGGCAATCCTGGAGAACTGGTACAGATGCTGGGAGATCTGCAGGTCTTTGCAGGCTCGGCCGAGCTGT
>JAVEVM010000630.1:0-3476 GCA_034005055.1 Desulforhabdus sp.
TTTCGGAACGCGCACGCCACTCTTGCTGATTAAAGCTCAATCGATCGAAACCTGGGACCCGGAATCCGGATTCCCCGAGGGCTGCAGCGTTCTAGTGCCGTTTCAGGATCCGGAAAATGTAGGTGCGTTGATTCGCTCTGCAGTTGCGTTTGGCGCCAGGCAAGTGATCCTGCTTGCAGAAAGCGCCCATCCCTACCATGTCAAAGCTGTGCGCGCTTCGGGAGGAGCCGTGCTTAGAGCCACGCTGCTGCAGGGACCGGCCTTGGAAGACCTTCCGCAATGGTTGCCCTTAATACCTCTTTCGGCAGAAGGAAAAGATATCCGCAAAGTGATTTTTCCTGACTCTTTCGGCTTGCTGCCGGGACTGGAAGGTCAGGGTATACCTGAGGCCTTCAGGCGACAGGCCGTTTCTATCCCGATTAGGCCGGTGGTAGAGTCCCTTAACGCCGCGACCGCAGCAGCCATCGCCCTATATGAATGGTCGCGAATAACCGGTTTTTAGAATGCGCTTAACTATTGCGCAAGGGCGAAAGCCGGTATCTGTTGGCAATCGTCCACCGATGCCAGATCCGGCAAGAGATGCCGAGAGCCCCTTTTCAATTCCCTCGTTCTCACGCTCCTGCGTGGGTGCGCAATGCTGGACGCTCTTGCGTCCGGTCCAGGCGGTTTCACCCAGAGTAGGACGGGGAAGGATCGTCAGGAAATACGTTCCCAGGCGGCAGCATGGAAACGAGCTGATCAAGCTCAGCTTTGCTATTATAATTCTTGTTTAGCACTGGTATGCCTGTTCCACTTATCTCCACCGACCTGAAAATGTCACTCCTCGCCACGAAGGCCCGGACTTTGCATGCTGATCTTATGGAATCCAGCAGATTATACGGTCGATCGACCTTTGCATTGCCATGCGCTTTCAGCAACAAGCACTTGCTCTGCTGTATATGGTGGAGCCAACGAAACTGCAGAAAGGATCCGCTCATGGAGAAGCGACATTTCACGAGAGTTCTGTTCAAAACGGAGGCGATGGTTCAATATAAGGAGAAGTGCTTCCGTGAAGAAGTGATGAATCTCAGCATGAAGGGGATGTTCTTCAAGACCAAAGAGAGAATCCCACTGGAAGAATCTGTTGATATCAGGATTTTTCTTTCCGGCGGATCGTCCGAGCTGGCGATCAACGTTGCTGGAAAGGTAGTGAGGCAGGAAGAGGAAGGGCTGGCGGTGAAGTTTGATGAAATCGATATCGATTCATTTATTCATCTTAAAAATGTAGTTGCTTACAACACAGGCGATGAAGCCCACGTGACGGAAGAGTTGCACCAATTCCTGAAGCTCGCTAAGGCGGCGCGGGATATCTAGAATATTCAATTCTACCTTCAAGGCAATGAGCTTTTCTTCCCTAAGAGCTTTCGAGGGAGTGATATTGGCGTCTTGAGAAGATACTTGGATAGCATCCCAGATGCTGTACGCACTGCAGAATGCAGACCTTAACGGATACACCGGGCAAGACTATTCCATCGCGGTCAACCCCACAGTCAATCCGGCAGGCAGCGGAAACGCCCAGAACTTCATTATTCCATATACCAGCTCTTCATCCAACGATGAGCCCACCCCCACGCCGGAACCCTCTACCATGCTGCTCTCACTGGCCGGGCTGGCCGGTCTGGCTGCATATCGGAAGTTCGGAACGAAAAGGCCCCGGCCCGAATCATCATGATCTGCCAGTTTTACCATTGCAGCTGTTAATGCCAATCGTTTAACGTGAAAAGCCGGGAACAATGTCCCGGCTTTCTTCAGTCAGCGGCTTGCAAAAGCGCTGCTTGCTATGTGCGAATGGGCACAATTAGGATGTTGACGCGTCTGTTTAGCTGTCGTCCTGCTTCGGTATCATTTCCCGCCACAGGTTGGACTTCACCGAAACCGATTGCTTCAATTCTCGCGGGATCTATGCCTCTGGCTATCAAGGCATTCTTCACTGCCAATGCACGATCTTCTGAGAGTCGCAGATTATAAATCTCAGAACCGGTGCCGTCGGTATGTCCTTCAACCCTGATTCGCGTTTCGGGATAACGCATCAACACACCAGCTACGCGGTCGATTTCGGAATATCCTCCGGGCTGCAGAACCGCCGAATCGGTACTAAACAGCACATCGGACCTGAATGAAACAGCCAGTACATCCTGTTCTCTCTGGATGCTTGCTGATTCAACATTTGCGAGGGCCTGTCGGAGCTCCTGCTCCTGCTTATCCATGTAACTGCCGATCAACCCGCCTGCAATACCTCCGGCAACTGCTCCGGCTCCGGCCCCCAACAGCGTCGATGCCGTGTTTCCACCGATAGCCTGGCCGAGAGCCGCGCCTGTTGCCGCACCTACTCCGGTTCCGATGGCGGCACCCTGCTGAGTCTTCGTCATTCCGGCGCAGCCCGATAACACAATAATGGTAACAAGAGTTAAAATAGTGTTATTTTTCATTTTGCTTCTCATTGGAATCTGTTGTCTAAAGCTGTTTTCTCTTGCTTTAAGCAGCTTGCCTGTTGCTCACCGCAATGGATTTTACTCGCTCACCAAGCCCGCCCGCGATGCTCGGAAATGCCTGAAGTCATTCTATGAGCACTGCTTGGACCCGTGGGGTGATTTTTATACACTGTCGCTAAATTGTTGTCACCTGGATTTGGTTTGCTTATTGTCGAACAATGCGTTAAATGGGAGAGAACGGCCGACATTGCCACTGGAGACCTTCGTTGCTCACAAAGAAGGACATTCGGCGCAAGACAAATCAGGAGATTGACCGCAAACCTTTGCGATTGCTCATCTGTACCATTCTCGGTTTCGTTTTGCTGTCGATGGCAATTTTTGTTTTTCTGCATCTTCCCCAGATTCAAAAACAATTGATCGGCAAGGTCGTACGGCCTGTGGAAAAAGCCGCAAGGGTTGAGATTGAGCTGGAATCGTATCGCTGGTCTTCATTTTCCCAAATTCATTTGACTTCTTTGCAGGTGAGATCGGACGAGAAGGAGTTCCTGCGGTGTGAGCAAGCACAGCTGTCCTATAGATTATCGACGCAATGGCCCTATCTGATCCCTGAGGTTCTGCTGCTGGATAGGCCTGTACTGCATTTGGAAAGAGACAGCCGCGGGAAATGGCGAATCCCTCGTAGCGGCGGCGTGCAAAAAGTTCACGTGAGTTCACATGGGAAAACCCGCCGTTGGATGAACTTTCCTCTGCCTGAGGTGCAAGTAAATTCAGGTCGGATCGTCGCGGTTCAGGAAGGGCAGGAAATTCTTTCACTGCAGAATGTAACCGGTTCTTTTTCTTTTAAAGTAACGCCAGGGGATGACGGACCGATTTTGAGCATTAACTTAGGACAATGGCAGGGCATCAATGACTTCTCCAGTTGGCTCGGCTTTTCTGGAGTCGGGGCGGCGAAATAATATAGCATTGAGATGTTAAGCCTTATTCTTTGTGGAGGTAATTTCCATG
>JAVEVM010000631.1:0-3476 GCA_034005055.1 Desulforhabdus sp.
TTCGAGGCGCGAAATCCTTTTGGCGACGGTCAGGCTTATTTCAGCAAACCGGTGAGTGCGCGCGGCCCCTATGCATTTGCCCTGACGGAGGGGAAACGCGACAAACCGGATCAAACGCCACCTCTCGTATCCATTGCCTCGCCTACTGCAGGCAGCCGTATCGCTGGCAATGGCTTTGTCCTGAATGGGTATGCGGAAGATAATGAAGCGATTTCCGAGGTGCGACTGCAGTTGCGGCTGCCTTCGGGGCGAATGATAGAGCAGCCGGCAAGCTATCGACTGGCCACGCGTTCCTGGCGCGTCAGCTCTGGTGCTTTGCCGACCGACGAAATCGGAAAGGTGACGGCAACGATAGTTGCTTTCGACAAGGCACTCAATCGGGGTGAGGCAACGATAGAACTGAATCTGATCCGCGACACGGCGGCGCCCGTCATGAAAGTGTCGAGCCATGTGTCGGGGGCCGAGGTGCCCAAAGGCGGCTTCATCATCCACGGGATGATAGAGGACGAGGCGCTGGGCTCGACGCTATATGTGGAGTTGAGTGGCGGTGGTATGGCATCAGGCTGGAAACGGTTCGTTGATGTAGATCAGGACAGTGGCCGGTGGGCGCTGGTTGTGGCTCCCGAGCAGTCTTTCGATGGTACGTCGCTCATGTTGAAGCTGTCGGCACGTGATGCGTCGGGCAATAGCAGCGTGCAGTCGCTCTCACTGAGGCCGACAGATCTGTTCGGGATGACTTGGCATGCGCTATTGCGAACATCCTTCGGCGTGAGTCCGAAAGCCTATGATGAAGCGTTGAAGATCGGCATCAACACCTATTTGAAGGCACAACTTTCGCCGGCTGCGGGGCACCGCGATGGCTATGAGCAGAGGCAAGGAGCTTGGCAAACCAGCGGTACAGAACTGAGTACGGAGTTTCTCCGGCGTAGTGTATTCAGTGACCATCAACTGCTGGAAGTAATGACCTGGTTCTGGGATAACCATTTCAGCACCAATTACGCTACCCATTCGAACAGCGATTTCGAAAAGAGCGAGCAGGATGCCTTCCGGGAAAATGCGTTCGGGAACTTCAGAACTTTACTGGGGTTAAGTGCCAGAAGTCCGGCGATGTTGTACACACTGGACGGTCGGCTTAACAGGAAAGGACGTTTGAATGAAAATTACGCTCGGGAGTTGCTGGAGCTGCATTCGATGGGTGTCGATGGGGGGTATACACAGCGTGATGTGGAAGAAACCGCCAGGGCGTTGACTGGTTGGACAGTCAAAGATGGTGGTTTCTATTTCAGCGATGTATGGCATGATTTTGAATCAAAATTCGTTCTGGGAATGGCCATTCCGGCTGGAGGCGGAATATCCGATGGAGAGCTTGTCTTGGACAGGATTGCTTCTCATTCGTCCACTGCTCAGTTCATATGCAGCAAGCTTTCTGCTTTTTTCGTCGCAGATAATCCTCCGGTATCTCTGGTGGCGCGGTGCGCTGGAGTGTTTCGGGAAAATTCAGGGTCTGTTTTCCAAATGCGCAGTGTGGTGTCGGAAATAATATCTTCTCCGGAGTTTCTCGGTGAGCAGTACAGGCAAGCAAAGATAAAAACACCACTGGAATATGTGATCGGAGCCGTGAGGAATTTGGATGGAGAGTTTCAGGCGGATGATCTCGGAATCGAGATTTATCGTCAGGGAATGCCGTTATTCAGGAATCCTTCCCCGGCCGGATATTCCGATGCAGGACGCAGTTGGGTTACCACCGGAATGTTGCAATCCCGCGCGAGATTTTCGGAACGACTTTTGCGGAATGCTGCTACTGCCGACCAAACGCAGTTCGATATGGTGCCGGTTCTGGTGTCGGAGGGGGGCGTCACCGCGGAAGGTGTGGTGGGAAGGATTCTGGAGCGTCTATTGGGTCCGACATTCAATCGTCATCATTTTGATATTGCAATCGGGATTCTGACTGAGGATGGAAGTTATCCGTGGTGGCATGGTGCTGATGACAACGAACAAAGAGTACGGCGTCTTGGCAGGATGCTAATGAATCTCCCAGAATATCACTATCAGTGAGCGCCCTGTGCGAGCGTTTTTTCCTGATTCTATATTTGTGGTTTTTCTTGCTGTTTGTGTGATGCAGAAGGTGGAGTATTAAAATGAACAGACGCAATTTCCTTTGCGCTGGCATTGGAGGTTTTGCATGGTCGAACCTCGCGATGATGAGATCGGCCAGTGCGATGTCAAGCGATCGGGTTCTGGTTGTTCTATTCATGAGAGGAGGGTGGGATGGGCTCAATGTTACTGTGCCCTATGGAGATTCAGCTTACTACAGCCTCAGGCCGAACATCGCAATTCCGGAACCGAGAAAGGGCGGCCCAGAGGCCGCGCTGGATCTCGATGGATTCTTTGGTTTCCATCCATCAATGACTGCGTTTCATGATTTGTATCAGAAAGGAATGGTTGCCGTGATGCCAGCCGTTCAGTACGCGGCGGCATCAAGGTCACATTTTGCAGGGCAAGATGTCATTGAAAGCGGAATGCTGGCGCAGGGCGATAACGGATGGCTGGCGAGATATATCCAGGCTGCCGGGAAAAACCCTGCAATATCTGCTGTGAGTATTTCCGAGCAGATGCCTCGTAGCCTGTTTGGGCTTTCTATACCGCCGCTCGTCATTCCTGGGCTGAGTGGGCTTTCCCTGGCGGCTAGCCAAAGCGATTTACCGGTTGTCGAAAAATTGATCAACACGGCGTATTCACGGTCCACGCGCAGCGGCAATCCGTACGCCAGTTCCTTGTATGAAATCGGCCGAGAGCTGACCGCGAGGCTGGCAGAGCTCCAGAATGCGGGCTCAACGTATGTGTCGGCCGATGCGGGTTATCCTGTTTCGACGCTAGGGCGATCATTGAGCCAGGCATCCGCACTGATCAAAGCCCGGCTGGGTGTCGAGGTGATCGCGCTGAATGCCAATGGTTGGGATACTCATGCGGCTCAGGGTGGCTCACATCCACAGGCACGGATGTCAGGTTTGCTGGCAGATGTCTCTGATTCCATCGGTGCTTTTTTTTATGATCTTGGCGTGGATGCATCGAGGGTCTTGCTGCTTACTGCAACAGAGTTCGGGCGAACAGCAGCCGAAAATGGTAGTGAAGGCACGGACCATGGGAATGCGTCGACCTGGATGGCGGTAGGCCCGAATGTGCGAGGTGGTGTGTATCTGGGAAGCGGATGGCCGGGCCTCGATCCTTCCAGTTTGTACGAAGGTCGTTATCTTTCCCATACCATAGATTTCCGTACTATCTATGCGGAAATCCTTCAGGGATTCGTTGGTTTTTCGAATGTGAGTGAAATTCTTCCGAACTCACCAAGGCAAATTCTGGGAATCGTTTGAGAAGGTATGTCCATGACATGGAGATGGAAAAATGTTGGGAAAATTGAAATAGATTGTTTTGGGGCGGATAATTTCAGGCTGATTTTCCTGGTGATTCTTTCGAGA
>JAVEVM010000632.1:0-3471 GCA_034005055.1 Desulforhabdus sp.
CTGGACCGGATGAAGCTGCCTACACGTCCAGGCTTTTTCTACTTTACGATGCCCCGCTCGACCGTTCTCAGATGGAGACCGTGGCTCGCCAGCTTTTGGCTAACGATATTATCCAACAGTGGCATGTTTACTCGCGCTCAGAGTGGGACGACCGGAACGGAGTCGGTATTATAGTGCCCCGCGTCATGCTGGCCCATACCCCGGGTGTTGCAGAAATGCCAATCCCATCTGACGATGCTTTGATGAAACTGAGTCGTGAGCGGAATCTGGCCCTTAACCCGCAGGATATACCGGTTATAAGAGACTATTTCCTGCGCCCCGAAGTTCTTGCTTCGCGTCGGGAAGTGGGGCTTTCAATGCCGACCGATGTTGAACTGGAAGCCATTTCCCAGGCCCGAAGCGATCACTGCAACCACAACACCTTCCGCGGCAAATTCACTTATCGCGATTTGCCGAGCAACGATGTGCAGGTGATCGACAATCTCTTCAAAACCTGTATCGAAGCTCCCACGCTGGCTATTCAGAAAAACAAAGATTGGGTTATATCGGTTCTCTGGGACAATGCCGGTGCGGCGCGATTTGATGACGACTACTTTTATGCCATCACGGGCGAAACCCACAACAGTCCTTCCAACATGGAGGCGTACGGTGGGGCGCTTACCGGTATTGTGGGAATTTATCGCGACATCATGGGAACCGGCAAGGGTGCGCGGCTGATTGCCGGATTGTACGGTTACTGCGTGGGACCAGGGGATTATGCCGGACCTCTGAAACCTCACCTCCATCCCCGCAGACTGTTGGACGGCGTCGTAGAGGGGGTCAAGGACGGGGGCAATAAGCATGGTGTACCCACTCCCTTCGGTAATCTCTTTTTTCATTCTTCCTATCTTGGCAAGTGCCTGGTTTTTGTTGCTTCTCTGGGAATTATGCCCAGGCAGATCAACGGCTTGCCGACCGACCGAAAATGCCCACAGCCCGGCGACTTCATTGTCATGAGCGGCGGGCGTGTCGGCAAAGACGGCATTCATGGTGTGACCGCTTCGAGTGAGACTTACAGCGAGCACACTCCGGCAGGCCACGTGCAGATCGGCGACCCTTACACGCAAAAGAAGATGCATGATTTTCTCCTGGAAGCGCGCGATGAAGGGCTGATCTCATTTATCACCGACAACGGCGGAGGCGGATTGTCCTCTTCTATCGGGGAATCCGCGCACTTTTCCGGTGGAGCTCAGGTCGACCTTGATAAAGTGCCGCTCAAATATGAAGGCCTCGATGTTTGGGAGATTTGGGTATCCGAGTCCCAAGAGCGCATGACGGTGGTCGTTGGTCAGGCACATATCGACCGATTCATGGAACTGTCCAGGAAGCATGAAGTGGAGAGCACGGTGATCGGCCGCTACGAATCCAATGGAAAACTGCACCTCAAGTATCGGGGGCGAACTTGTGCTTATCTGGATTTGAGCCTGTTCAGTGAAGACTTCCCGCAGTGGGAATTCGCGGCTGACTGGCGCTCACCCGAAGATCGCGGTTTGCACGAACCCGTCCTGACAGAACCCGAAGATTATTCAGCGCTTTTCCATGCGCTTCTGGGCAGCTCCAATATCTGCTCCCGAGAGTGGATACAGAGGCAGTACGATCATGAAGTTCAAGGTGGCAGTGTCGTCAAATTCCTGGTAGGCCGCGAGAGGGATATTCCAAATGACGCAGTGGTGCTGCGACCGCTGTTGGAAAGACGACGCGGACTGGCGGTTGCTCAGGCGTTGAATCCCGTATATTCGATCATTGACAGCTATCATATGGTGGCAGCCACCATTGACGAAGCGGTGCGACGACTTCTCGCGGTCGGAGCAAAGCTCGATGAAATAGGTGGTGTTGATAATTTCTGCTGGCCGAGCATACAATACGATCCCATCCAAAATCCCGACGGCTGCTATAAAGCGGCCCAGCTGGTGCGGGCAAACTGGGCCTTGCGAGACGTTTGCCTTGCCTACGGAATACCGCTCCTATCGGGAAAGGACAGCATGTATGTCGATGGGCATTTGCCGGGGGAATTCGGTGAACGGCACAAAATCAGCGGACTCCCCACCATGCAGTTTACAGCGACCGGTGTGGTCCCGGATGTGCTCGATGCTGTTACCATGGATGGCAAACTGCCGGGGGATCTGGTCTATGTCCTGGGAGAAACCGCCAATGAGCTTGGCGGTTCGGAGTATTATGACTTTCTGGGATACGTCGGACTCAATGTTCCGCGGCTGCGGACTCAGGCTGTTCTGGATCTCTATAAAGCGTTGGAAAGCGCCATTCGGGAGGGACTGGTCGTCTCCTGTCGCGGTGTCTATCGGGGAGGTCTGGCGGTTCACGCTGCGCTGGTCGCTATGGGAGGCTTGCTGGGAATGAATGTTGACCTCACGGCGGTGCCGCTGAAGTCAACATCTGATTCGCCAATTTCAACGAAATCGGTCTCAAGAGACGATCAGATCCTTTTCAGCGAGTCTTGCGGACGGTTTCTGGTTACCGTGGATCCGTCCAAGCGAGCTCAGTTCGAAGCCCATTTCGGGAGTCTCCCGCATGCGCTTGTGGGCGAGCTCACAGCCCAGCCCCATTTCGTTGTCAGTGGGAGAGGAGGCCGGATTCTGCTGAATGAGCCGATTGCCCGTCTCAAAATATCATGGAAAAAAATGGCGGCCGACTCCTAATACGCTGTCAGGGTGTGCAGCAGTTCGGACACCGCCGCTTGAAGATTTAGCCTGCCGTCAAGGCTGCATTTTGCTAAGGAGTTTTGCATGGGCGCAGCAAGGGCTCTTGTTCTGACCGGTTTTGGTTTGAATTGCGATTTGGAGACTGCCTATGCGCTTGAAGTCGCCGGCGCTCGATCGGAACGGGTCCATCTTAACAATTTGGTGGCGCACGATTATCGTTTGAATGATTTTCAGATATTTGTCATTGGTGGTGGCTTTTCATGGGGCGACGACCATGGGGCAGGCGTTATCATGGCAATGCGGCTGAAGCATCGACTTCAGGACGAGATTCTCGACTTCGTAGAGGGGGGCGGACTGGTACTCGGAATCTGCAATGGCTTCCAGGTGCTTGTCAACGTCGGTTTGCTGCCCGGCTTCGAGCCGCATGAATTGAAAAGAGAAGTCGCCGTTATTGGTAACGACTGCGGCAATTTTCGCGATCAATGGGTTCACCTGACCGTGAATCCGGCATCTCCATGCATCTTCACCAAAGGGGTGGAAAAGATTGAACTGCCGGTTCGGCATGGAGAGGGCAAGTTCTACGCCGAGCCACACGTTTTGCAGCGCCTGGTCAGCCAGGAGCAGGTGATTGTACGCTACTCGAGACCGGACGGCACTCCTGCCGACGGCGAATTCCCGCTGAATCCGAACGGGTCCCTTGACGATATCGCCGGCATTTGTGATCCTGGCGGGCGCATAGCAGGACTGATGCCGCATCCGGAGGCCTTCAACC
>JAVEVM010000003.1:0-16327 GCA_034005055.1 Desulforhabdus sp.
ATCACTGTGGCACCCAGCATTCCGGCAAAAATCATCTCGGTCAGCGCCTTGGTGTCGGTCTCCTCCCTCAACTCCCCCGATCCTTTTCCCTGCTCCAAAAGGCTTTGGATCAAAGACTTCAGGCTGATGAATCCTTTGTTTACTTCATGTGCCAGATCGGGCATTTGATCGTCGAGCTCCACCGAAAAAGTTACAAAAATACAACCTCCGGGCAAGCATCTGGTATCCTGAAGATAAAGGTCGCGGTAATTTTCCAGCAGCTTTTTGATCTTGGCGACAGGTTTTGGGATCTGGTCGAGACCGGCCAGGTTCTTCTCTCGCCATATCTTGCGGGCTTCCGTCAGGACGGCGAAAAACAGCTCCTGTTTGCTTTTGAAATGATTGTAAAGGCCGCCCTTGGAGGTATTGGCGGCACTCATGATGTCCTGGATGGAAGTGCTCAAGAAGCCCTTCATAGAAAAGAGCCTTAGGGCCTCCCAAATGATGCGTTCTCTCAGCTCCACTGATCGGTTTTCCTCCCATTTGACAGACAGACCGGTCGGTCTTGATTCCCTTATACGGGCTTGCTTTCGTTCTGTCAAATCTTTTTTCTTCTCAGTGAATGGAAGGCGGGGCTCCCTCGATGGGATTGAATGAGCAAGGTCTAACCAGTGGACCTGCGCTGACCGGCGGCTACATCCAATGCCCTGAAACGTTCGGAGCATCGGCATAAACGAGCTTGCCTTGCTGAAAATCGTTGACGGCTTGCCGAACGGAGCCGGCTACTCCGATGATGACGGGAATACCGGCCGCCTGCAAAATCTGAAAGGCCTTGGGGCCGCAGTTTCCGGTCAGAACTGCTGCCGGCTTGTGACGGGCAACCAGAGTGGCCGATTGAATGCCTGCCCCCTGAGCTGCCTGGAGGTTTTGCACATTTTCCACTGCTTCAAATTCGAGAGTCGCGGGGTCAACCAGGAGAAAGAAGGCTGCACGCCCGAAGCGGGGGTCGATTTCCGCATCTATGCTGTTAGAGGTGGCACTTATGGCAATTTGCATGAATTCCTCTCATACTTAAACGATTAGAAGCTTTCCAATGAAAGTGAGCAGCGGGCAAGAAGAACAGTTATCTTCAAAGACTCGCTGCAACGCGGAGTGAGAGAGCGCTGACTTGTTTGTGAGTCATTGTGCTCAGTCAAACCACGGAGAGCACCCCCTGCCGCACCGGGCGCTGAGGCGAACGGGCTGGCGCAAAGAACGTTGCCGGCTCATTCCAACTGTCTCATTGTCCTTTAGGCTCTCCGTGGTTCGCCGATTCCGACAGTTAGTGATCGCAGACGTTCGCGCCGGTGATCAGTTTGCCGGAAATGTAACCCTGTACCAATTCTTCGGGGGTCAAATTGGGAGCACCTGTCACCACTTTGATATTTTGTTGGTTGAACAATTGCAGTGCTCGTGACCCCATTCCACCGGCGATGATCAGGTCAACCTGCATTTCGCCCAACCAGCGGGGCAAGACTCCGGGCTCGTGCGGGGGCGGAGTGTGCTCCTGCCGGTCCCGGATTTCACCATTTTGAACGTTCAGGATGGCAAACTGTTCACAGTGGCCGAAATGGTTGGTCAGCCGTCCGCCAGCCAGGGGAACAGCCACCTTAAATGTGTGATTCTGCATCTTTTCTTCTCCTCCTGCAGACGTTGTGTTTGATTTTTCTTTACTTACCGTTTTGGCATTGCTCATTGCACATCGGTCCACCACTTCCGTAAGCAGCTGATTCAGCGATTTTAGAAAATGACTTCCATCTGGCTGCTCCAGAAGAGATATCCCCCGGTCGCCTGCCTCCACCACGCGGGTATCGAAGGGAAGGCTTCCGAGGAAGGGTACGTTCATTTGAGCAGCAGTCTTGAGGCCTCCTCCCTTGCTGAACAAATCGATTTCTTTACTGCAATGGGGGCAAATGAGGCCGCTCATGTTTTCAACCAATCCCAGAATCGGCATCTGCACCTTGCGACAGAAATTGATTGACTTTCTAACATCCGCCAGCGCGACTTCCTGCGGAGTTGTGACAATGATCGCGTGAGCGTCCGGAATGGTCTGAGCAACACTGATGGGCTCGTCACCTGTACCGGGCGGTGAATCGATCACTAAAAAGTCGAGATCGCCCCACGCCACTTCGGCAATGAACTGCTTAATGACTCCATGCTTAACAGGGCCACGCCAGATGACTGCTGAATCTTCCTCTTCGAGAAGACATTGGATTGATACAACTCCCAGTTTATCGTTGTAAGCGCGAGGAACCATGCATCGGCTATCCTCGTCCACGTTAAACATCCCGCTAACTCCCAGAATTCCCGGAATGCTCGGCCCGTGCAGGTCCACGTCCAGAAGACCCACTTTGAAGCCCAGCTTGGAGAGGCCAAGAGAGATGTAGGCAGCAACGCTGCTTTTTCCCACTCCGCCTTTGCCGCTCATAACAAGCAATTTGTTTTGAATTCGCGTCAGGTGCTCCCGTAATCTCTTATCGCTTTCCGTCTGTTCAGTTTGCTGATGACTGCAACTCGTTTGACATTCACTCATCCGTCTCACTCCTGTATTTGTCGCGGATAATTGGAAAAAGCGGCCGACACTCGGCCTTGGCCAGCAGGCCCGTTCCGTCGGTTCGGGATTGCATATTTTTCGCTTCAGATGACTCCTCTACCAAAGATTGTGCCAAAGGCATCAGGTCAACAAAAAGCCGGTTCCGGTGGTAAGAAGCGATCGATCAGGGAACAAATCGAACCCTTCAACGCGGCTTAAGGGTATATTGTGCACCGTTTGTTTTCCAATTCAAAGCCACACTCTCCGCATAACCGCGCAAACGGATACCCGGCTGTTTCTGGTTGAATCCCTGTCGAGCATTTCTCCACCGGCTCCCTGCATAAAGCAAGTGAGCGTCTGGCACTCTATTTGCCTGATTGCAGGTGCGGCTTCACCTCTGCAGTTTCGGAGCCGGGAGGATGCAGTTAAATATGACGCGGAAGATAATTTCTCATGCAGTTGGAATGAATGCCACAGTGAAATGGGAGGTTGCCGAGGATGGCAGGTGATTTCGAAGATTTAATGAAGGAGATTCAAGAAAGGATTTTTCAAGATACCAGGGATACCTATGGCAAGCAGGTATTCGAACGCTGGCTGCAGCCGAAGCATTTCGGCAAAATGCCGAATGCAACGGTTTCCGCGCGGATCACTGGATCTTGCGGGGAATCGATGGAGATTTATTTGCATATTGAAAATGACACGGTCAAAGGTGCCAGCTTTTTCACCGATGGCTGCGGCGCCAGTATGGCATGCGGATCTGCTGCAGCTGAGCTGGCGGTCGACAGGACCCTCGATGAGATTGTGCTGGTTGGCGAGGACATGATTCTGGAGATGTTGGGTGGTCTGCCGGAGGATCACCGGCACTGTGCGATGCTGGCGGCTGAGACCCTGCAGACTGCTGTTCACAACTACTTGATCGGCTCACAGATCAGGAAATGAAATCGGCAAGGAGTGATTGATGATTATCAGCATTGCAAGCGGAAAGGGAGGGACGGGTAAAACGACCCTGGCGACCAACCTTGCTGTTGCTATCAAAAGAGAAGGGGTTCAGCTTCTGGATTGCGATGTGGAGGAACCGAACGCCCATCTGTTTCTTAAGCCCACTTTGACAAACAGTATCCAAATCAGCACAGAGGTTCCGCAAATTGATACCAAGCTCTGCACCTTCTGCGGCCTATGCCAGGAAATCTGCCAGTTCAATGCCATCGCCATTTTGCCGCAGGTGGCCCTGGAATTCCCTGAATTATGTCATAGTTGCGGAGGCTGCTTTCTGGTCTGCCCGGAAAGTGCTGTAAAATCCAACGAGCGCGAACTGGGAACCGTTGAAACGGGCTTTTACGACTCGGTCGAATTTGTTCACGGGCGTCTGCGGGTTGGCGAGGCGATGGCGCCTCCACTTATCAGAAGAGTGCGAAAAGAGATCAACAAGGACAAGGTAGTGATCATCGACGCACCGCCTGGAACCTCCTGTCCCGTAATCGCATCTCTCAAAGATGCTGATTTCGTTGTGCTGGTCACGGAGCCGACGCCTTTCGGCTTAAACGATCTGGAGCTCGCCGTCGGGGCAGTGAGAAAACTGCGCATACCCATGGGGATTGTGGTCAATCGGGCGGATCTTGGCGATGACCGCGTTCACAAATTCGCCGATAGCGAGGCCATCCCAATTCTGCTCGAAATCCCTTTCGAGCGCGAGGTTGCTGAAGCTTATGCCAAGGGGGAGCTGCTTGTCGAGCGGTTGCCCGGGTGGCAGGAAAGGCTTGAATTGCTCTTCGAAAACATCAAGCTGCAAGTATCGAAGCAGAGAGCTCGCCCATAGAGGACACTGACATGATAGAACTGGTCGTAATAAGCGGAAAAGGCGGCACGGGTAAAACGAGCCTGGTGGGAGCATTTGCCGCTCTTTCTAAAAACAAGGTGATGTGCGATGCCGACGTGGACGCGGCCGACCTGCACCTCATTCTAGAGCCTGTTGTTACGGTAAAAAACGACTTTTGGGCCGGACACAAAGCCGCAATCGATCCAGAACGCTGCATTCAATGCGGAGCCTGCCTCGACTGGTGCCGCTTCAATGCCATCTCGGAGGATTTTGTCATCGACGAGCTCTCCTGTGAAGGTTGCGGAGTATGTGTGCATTTCTGCCCTGAAAAGGCAATCGATTTCCCAGAGAATAATTGCGGAGAATGGTATCGATCTGACACCCGGTTCGGCCCTCTGTTTCACGCACGATTGGGCATTGCTGAGGAAAACTCCGGCAAGCTGGTTTCTCTGATCCGCAAGGAGGCCCGTTCTTACGCGGAATCGCTTGGCATGGATCTGATTTTGACCGACGGGCCTCCAGGTATCGGCTGCCCAGTCATTGCTTCCATCGGCGGCGCAACAGCTGTGCTGGTGGTGACAGAGCCTACGGTATCGGGAAAACACGATCTGGATCGGGTGGCCAGTCTTGCCGGTCACTTCAAAGTGCCGGTACTGGTTTGCGTAAACAAGGCTGACCTGTACTGGGATACCGCGCGTGAAATCGAGGCGGCAAGCAGGGCAAAAGGCTATCGTTTCGTCGGCCACCTGCCCTTCGATCCATCCTTCACACGCGCTCAAGTTGCGGGGAAAACCATAGTGGAATACGACGACGGAGCCAATTCCGCCAAACACGCTGTTGTGGCTCTATGGGACAAAATCAAGGAGACCATTTCCGAACAAGGCGCTGCCGCCTAGGCACACCCTGGGGTGATGAAAATGCGGCTTGGGACCTCTGCGAAATCAATCTTTTTCATGCCCTGCAAGGGCTTGATAAGATTAGCCCAGGGTGCCGCTTCGCTGACCCTGGGCTGGTTTATGAAACCCCTTCAGGGCAATAAAATGCAACGTCTTCGCGGAACGAAAACAGGATTGGCTGGACTGCCTTAATCGGCCGGTTCGAAGAGCACACCCGTGCCCCCTGATGACAAGCCCATACAATTAAACCGCCTGGTCTGGTATAGCGCTGCATCCAGCCCCTTTGCAGCCGAACGCAGCACATCTGGCCGACTGCGTTGCCTCACTGGCTAAGCCGTTGCCGGACGGTAAATTGAACCCATCCCATCCATGCAGGGGTACGAAACGCACCCTCCGGTCAACGCTATGCTCCCCTTATCATAGTAAAATCAATTGAGTATTTTGTTGGCATATCTATTGCCACTAATAGTGTCATGTCGATTCGGATTTTGCGCTTGCGCAAAGGAAAATGTTCACCAGATGACTGCTGAAGAAAAGGAGGTATGGTCATGCCAGGTGGAGATAGAACCGGACCAAGGGGATTTGGACCGATGACGGGAAGAGGTATGGGATGGTGCGCCGGAGCCGATCGTGAGTACGTTACGGCGTGGCAAGGGCCCGGCAGGGGCTACGGATACGGTTATGGTCCCGGAAGAGTTAATGTGTTTGGCTGGGGACGCGGCAGGGGCCGGCGACACCGCTACTACGCTACTGGCGTCCCGGGCTGGGCGAGGTACGGCTGGGGCGACAGATGGGCCGGCCCGCCGCCGTACGCTGGATGGGCACCACCGGTCGGCGATGAGCTGGGTAGCCTGAAGGAATACGCGGCGGAACTGGAAGAACAGCTCGCCGATATTAAGTCCAGAATGGCTGAGCTGGAACAAGAAAGAAAGGCTCCAACATCCTCTGAAGGGTGAGCGGCAAAGGTGCCGGAGGCCTATGCAATAGGGCCTCCGGATTCATCCAAGGATTCAAATGGGCAAGACAAGAAATGAGAGGTGACCAATGCAGATTGCTCTATCAGCGAACCGCCCGAGCATAGAAGGTGAGATCGATCCCAGATTCGGAAGGTGCCACTATTTTATTTTCGTAGATCCCGAGACCATGCAGTTCGACGTGGAAGCAAATCCAAGTGCGGAAGCCGCCAGCGGCGCCGGCATAAACACAGCCCAGTTTGTTGCCAACCGTGGCGCCAAGATATTGATAACCGGCAATATCGGTCCCAATGCATATGAGGTTCTTGCGGCTGCCGGCATCGAGATGTTCACCGGGGTAAGCGGCAAGATCAGGGACGTGATTGAGATCTATAAATCCGGTGACCTCAAGAGCACATCCGCACCGAACGCCACAATGGGCATGGGTCGAGGGATGGGCCAGGGCGTTGGAATGGGTCGTGGAATGGGATGTGGACGGGGCAGGGGAAGAGGTCTGGGTGGAGGCCAAAATGTGGGCACCTGGCAGTCAACTAGCAGCACCTACCAAGCCACAGTCCGAAAAGAGGCCCCGGATGACGAAATTTCGCAACTCAAGAATCAAGCGGAGAATCTTGCTGAAGAACTGGCCAAAATTCAAAGGCGAATAGAGCAGATTGAAAGCCGGCAGTAGCCATCGATGCGCCGGACGGCGAACAGTGCGGTAGCGTCGAAGGCAATGTTGGAGGTGACGGGTTGAAAGATTACTATGAAGTCCTTGGAGTCCCTCATGACGCGACCCTGCAGGACATAAAACACAACTACAGAAGGCTCGTTTTGCGTCATCATCCCGATCTCAATTCACAGAGCGAAGAGCAGAAGCTACAGGCCGAGGAAAGATTTAAGCAGATTGCAGAAGCCTATGAAACTCTCGGCAATGAGCAGAAGCGTCGCCAGTACGATTTTCATTTGAGCCGGTTGAGAGATGGTCCGGTTAACTTGGAAGGTCTTTCATTTGGATTCGATCTGTTACGTACCGGGAAGGGTAAATGCGGCAGGGGCACCGGTCGCGGTTTTTGCCGCCGGGGCTGGGGGCGCGGCTTTATGAGCTCACAAGGCCCGCGCAATAATTCTTAAGCTTTCGCTGACACTGTCAAACAGCATAGGAGGAGACTTCCGTGGCTTCTTTCGTTTACGGTCCTGTTCCGTCAAGACGTTTGGGAAAATCTCTGGGAGTTGACCTTGTTCCTTATAAGGTTTGCACCTACGACTGCATCTATTGCCAACTCGGCCGGACCACCCAAAGGACAATGGAACGACAGAAGCGGGTCCCGATTGATGCCTTGATCGAACAGATAAAGAGCCATTTAACCACTCAGCCCGACTGGATAACCCTTTCCGGTTCCGGCGAGCCCACGCTTTATTCCGACATTGGTGATCTGATCAGCAGGATTAAGGACATAACCGATATTCCCGTGGCTGTCTTGACAAACGGCTCCATGCTATGGTCTCCGCAACTGAGAAAAGAATTATCCAATGCAGATCTGGTTGCGCCATCTCTGGATGCAGGCAACCCCGAGTTGTACCGATCTGTTAACCGACCCCATAAAGACCTCCCCTTTGACCTCATGGTCCAGGGATTGCTCGATTTCCGCAACGAATACAAGGGGAAATATTGGCTGGAAGTCTTCCTGTTAGGGGGCATCACCGGGATGGTTGTGCCGGTTGAAGAGATTGCGAAGATTGCGGAGAAGATCGATCCGGATCGCATTCAACTCAACACAGTTGTTCGGCCTCCAGTCGAATCTTTTGCCATGCCGGTGCCCAAGGATCTTTTAGAGTGCTATGCCGTAGCCTTCGGCGACAAGGCGGAAGTGATAGCGGACTTTTCCGGAAAGGAACTGCACCACGTTGCCAAGATTGATCCTAAGGAAGTCGTGGAACTGGTCAGCAGGCGCCCATGCACTCTGGATGATATATCGAGTTTTCTCGGCATGCATCGCACGGAAGCCATGAAATATATGGAGCACCTTACCGGTACCGGACAGGTCCTGTGCGAATATCAGTTCCGCCGAGTCTTTTTCAGAGCAGCATCGGCTTAGGGACTAATATCAAGCGTCGAGGTGAGCCATACGGCGGACCTGGAACATGGTCCGCGCTGTAGCCTGAGCCTATGAACCGTCCTCCTGCACTATCGCTCAATCAGACAACGATGATTACCCAAGGGTGCGATGTGGACCTATTAGAGCAATTTGGGAACAAACCGAATCCGATTCTGCCTGTCATTTCCGAGCTGCCGCAGCGGTTTCCTTTCCATTGACCAATTGCATTGAGCCATCCCGGCTTTTGGGGGAACATAAATTGCTCTTAAAGGCTTAATCGTACAAGCGTTGGCTTCTCATATTCCTACGGATGAATTCAGGAGATCTCGATGAAAAACGAACTGCGGGTATTGATCATAGGTGGGGTGGCCTGTGGACCTAAAGCAGCCTCTCGGCTCAAGCGTTTGCTGCCTTCTTGTGAAGTGACCGTGATTGATAAGGGGAGGTTGGTGTCATACGGTGCCTGCGGGCTACCTTACTACGTTGAAGGAATTTTCCCGGATTTGGACATGCTGGCGGAAACTCCAGCAGGAGTGCTGCGCAATGCAAAGTTTTTCGAGAAAGTGAAGGGCTTCCGCACATTGACTGGGATGGAAGCCGTTGCCATAAACCGAGCCGGCAGGGTGGTTCGAGTAAAGAACGTCGATTCCGGCACTGAGGAAGAGATTTGCTATGACAAACTGGTGCTTGCCACAGGAAGTCGCCCTGTTCAACCGCCCATTCCGGGTATCGAATTGAACAATGTCTGGTATATGCGTCACCCGGATGACGCCGAAAGCATGGTGGACAGGATTGAATCGGAACATCTCGAAAGCGCGGTGCTTATTGGAGCCGGATATATAGGGATCGAAATGGCCGAGGCCTTGCGCCGTCGTGGCCTGAAGGTCACTGTGGTGGAAGTATTCAAACAGATCATGCCCCAATTTCTGGACACCGAAATGGCCATGCTTGCAGCTAGACACCTGCGCCAGAAAGGCGTAGAGCTTGCGCTGGGTGAACGCGTGCTTGCCCTCAACGGCAACGGGAGGGTCACGTCGGTTCGAACGGACAAACAAAACATTCCAGCCGACCTTGTCCTCGTCGGAGTGGGAGCTCGCCCGAATGACGAACTGGCCCGCGATGCAGGTCTTGCTTGTGTATCCGAAGGGGGCATCCTCATCAATGACAACTGTCAGACCAGCGATCCGGACATTTATGCCGGTGGCGACTGCGTAGTCAACCACTCCGTAGACCCGATCACCATGGCGCCGCTTTTCCTGCCTATGGGCTCGACTTCCAATAAGCACGGTCGCACCATCGCCGATCACATTGCAGCCCATCCGCATCCATTTGCCGGTATTTCCGGCACAGGAATTTGTCGGGCGTTCGACTTCACATTGGGCAGAACAGGATTGACCGAGAGGCAGGCCAGGGAATTGGATGTCGATATCGAAGCGGCGACCTGGGCGGGAACCGATATTCCTCATTACATGGCTCAGAGCAAACCGCTGGTCATCAAAATGGTTGCATCCCGGCGCTCGCGCAAACTCCTCGGAGTCCAGGTGGTCGGGATGGGTGAGGCCTGCAAGCGTCTCGATGTGGCGGCTAGTGCAATGTACTTCGGCGCCACCGTGGACGATATCGCCAACCTTGATCTGGGTTATGCTCCTCCCTACGCTCCACCCATCGATCCGATTGTCGCCACGGCGCACTTGCTGGCGAATAAGCTGGAAGGAATCGCCAAAGGTATCAGCTCCATCGAGGCGAAGCACCGCATCGATAGCGGGCATGATGTACTCCTTTTGGACGTACGCACCCCTGATGAATATCGGATGTTGCGTTTGCCTTACGATAATGTGGTGCACATTCCCCTGGGCTCTCTTCGCGAGAGGCTGCACGAACTGCCCCGAGATAGGGACATTCTGGCATTCTGCAAGATCAGCCTACGCGGATACGAAGCCCAGTTGATCCTCGCTGAGGCGGGATTCAACCGGGTGTGGTTCATCGAGGGCGGATTGCTGGCGTGGCCATTTGAACTTTTGGAAACCGGCTAAATTGAGCAGTTCAATACTTTCAGGGATCATCAGTTTTTTCGTAAGGGTGCATTTTGCATCCTTGCGTTGATCTTTGCAGGATCCGGCGGGCTGGTGTGCACCATGCGGATCGAATAGAATCCCATGCAAATCCGACCTTAGTGAGGTTTATCCGCGGCCGGGTGCGCTTGAAGAAAGTTATCAACTAGCACGGATGGCACATTTATTGTAAAATTTTGACCCAAAGATGGTCGGATCAACACAAACATTTTTATGGAGGGAAAATATGAAGAAGGTGGCGATCGTTGGTTGTGGAGCCTACATGGACAGTGGTTATGGTTGTCCGGGCGAATGGAGATGCTTGAAAGCTGCGGCCTTGGGAGAGGGTAAATTTGAAGAGCCGGTACAGGTAGTCTCCTTTGTCAAGTGCCATTGTCCCGGACGTAGCACGGCGCCCAATTTGGGAATGGCGGCCAAGCTTTCCGAAATTAAGCCTGACGCTGTCTACTTGAGCTCCTGTATGGCCAATGCCAAACCGGCCTGTCCCTATGCAAGCGCCGAGGAATTCGCGAAAATAATCGGCGCCAAGACCGGGCTTCCCGTCATTTTGGGGACTCATGAGTATCATTAGCGGGCAACGATGATTGCCAGACCTAAGTGAATATCAAAACTGTTTTCTGCTATAATGCGGAGGGTGAAGCCGCTCCCGCCTTCGCTGCTGGCAAAAGTTCAAATCACACCGGCCTGGCCTGTGCACACCGATTGTTAAAGTTGAGCCTGGGGCGCCCGGAGATTTACATCGCTCATAGGAGCATTTGAGCGGTCGCCCCACCTGTAGAATGATTTTTGAATCGCCCTCTCCGAAAAGCTCGCAAGCTTTTTATGCTTCTGATTGCTGCCCGAGCTCAGCCCTCTGCTCTCATTAGCGTCTCACTCGTGCTTCGCAAGACCTCTACCTGAACGCTCAATGGTATTGCGGCGACGTTTGCCTGATTCCACACGGATCATCGCCACCGATCTGTTTTGTATAAATTTGGCTCGATACGAGTGCGTTTTTCGGCGCTGGTGCGTCGCGGCTTGCGGGCCGTCGATAACCCAGGAATTGGGGGGCAGATGAAAGCATTAGCAGAAAAGGTTGAGAAAGCTTCAACGTGGAATCAATTCGAATGGGAAGAATGGGTTCCGGCGGAAGTCAGATTAGATATAATCGAATTCTGGAAGGCCACCGGCCCCAACGAATGGCTGAAAGATTTCGTCAAGGCCATGGATTTCTACGGAGTTCCGGTTTATGGCAAAGTGGCCACTTTCTATAACATCTACGATAAGCTGGTCACCGGCCGATTCATTCATTGCTGGAGGAATATTGGCAGAGTCATCATGGAGGACGGGAGTTGCCACTGTGTCTGTTGTCACAAATATTACAATCCGATGCGGTTTGATGCCCCATGATCTGTTTGTTGAAAATTTCTCGAGCCGACGGCTGATTGCAGCTGCTGACAATAACCGCAGTTGTCCAGGAGAATGAAACTTCAAAAATGACTCTAAAGGAAGAAGCACTCATCGAGCGGGCAAAGCTGGTATTGGGCATTCGGTCCGGAGCCGACCAGCGGGAGATTAAATATGCTTATTACCGCTGCATGTTCCAGCATCACCCGGATAGAAATCCAGACAATCCCGAAGCTCACAAATTGGCTGCCCTTATTGGCGAAGCTTACCGGGTTTTGACCGGCAAAAGCGAGAAGCCGATTTTTCTGCGGCAAGATGATCTGATTGCGTTCATAATGGAGCGGCCTGTTAAGAACATGGAAGGGCTCTTAACTTACGAAGAATGGCTTAAGATTCAATTTTATGATGTGGAAAAAAAATCCATTTGGGCCTGCTGATTGTCTTGAATGCCGTGCCATGTGAAGCACCGCTTTCGCATCTGCGGAAGATTGGGACTCTTATTCAGCCAGATTCCAAGGCACTTTCAAAATTTCATCGAGCCTTGCAGACCTTGACGACGACAAAAGCGCCTTCCCCGCGACCCTCGCGCACCGGTTCAATTTCAGTCGTCCCGTTCAGCTGCTGGAACAGGGTTTGTCCCCATACCTGATCTGAAAATCCCGCAGCCCCGAGCAATTTCTCCACATCTTCCGAAGAGTAGAAGGTCGCGTCGCGATAGAAAACGTTCTTGGCCCGAGCGGCCTCGTAAAGTCTGCCCAAAGAACTATTGCGGTCAATAAAGCCGACGACGAGGCATGCCCCCGGCTTTAAGATCCGGTAGGCCTCGCGGAACAGAGCATGCGGGCTATCCACAAAACAGATCGTTGTTACCACGAGGGCACAGTCGAAAAGAGAGTTTTTAAAAGGAAGTGCTTCGGCTGCGCCTCGAACACAAAGTATCCCTCTTTTTGCCGCATAACGCAGCATTGGCGCAGAAGGATCCAGCCCGACTCGAACACCGAGGGGAGCCGCGAAGCGCCCGGTTCCCACTCCGATCTCAATGCCCAGGTCGGTGTAAGGCAGAAAGGCTCGTATCGCCAGCAATTCTGCAACGTAAGCGCTCTGATGGCGCTCGAACCAGTCTTCATAACGACTGTGGACCTCATCAAAGACTGTCTTTTCGCCATTTTTCATAGTAAACGCAGCCTTTAGCTTCCGTTTGTTTAATCGGGCTCCCATCAGGGCCATAGCTTCGTTGGCGCATACAATCCTCCTGTTGACATTCAAAGATTTCAACGCGACAGGCGGGAAACAGGAGGTGAAGCAAGATCTTCAGAATCTCTTCGTCTTCATTGAATTCTCCTGTGAGTAGTATCTGCTTCATGTAGCGACCTTTTTGCTTGTTTTTTTACCAAGCTCTGTTTCAGCCACTATGTTTGCACCTACCTGACTGAACCGCCGGAGCCGCCCCGGAGCGGCAAGGTTTGCACTTTCTCCGCTGCAAGCGGACATTTCGAGATGAGTTTTTACCCAGTAGGCTCATATTTGAACGAAAGCTTTACCCTTGCACGGTAGGCAGCTATCCTGCCATTCTCGGTTTTCATGTCGAGGCTGCTGATTTCTGCTATCCTCAGGTTCTTGAGAGTCTTGCTTGCGGTCTCCACTGCATTCTTGGCAGCCTCTTCCCAGGAAGCCTCACTGGTCCCCACTAGCTCGATGATCTTGTAAACACTGTCACTCATACCTTTCTCCTTTCTTCTTTTAGACACGGTCAGGCCAACTTCGATCCAGAGGAAACATGTTTCGATTTACCGCCGCCTTCTTATAAAGCGGCAGTCAGCTCTTCTGCGTCTCCCGGCTGAGAGGTCTGCAGCAGAGTTTTTAAAGCCCCAATGAAGCGATTGTTATCATCAGGCAAAGCGGTAGTCATGCGCATGAATCCGGATCCCAGAGAGGGGTCGTTAAGGTACTTGATAAAAATATCGTGCTCTCGCAAACGTTTTGCCAGATCCGCTGCATCATAAGGCGCAAAGTCGGCAAGGAAAAAGTAGGTTTCCGTCGGATAAGTGCGCACTCCCAAGGCTCGTAAATCTTCGGCCAGACGCACGGTCCACACACGCAGCATGGCAGCCCGCTCTACAATTTTCTCCTCATGCTGGAGGGTGGCCAAGGCCGCCGCCTGACTGGGTCGCGCCAGAGGATAAGCGTCGTTATGAAGATTGAGATCGTCGGCTAGGTCCGCCGGAAGGATAGCATAGCCCACGCGAAAACCTGCCAGGCTGTGCGCTTTGGATAGAGTGCGGGTCACCAGCAGATTTGAATAGTGGGGAACCAGATGCGCCACCGACTGTCCTCCCATGCCGATGAATGCTTCATCCACTAAGAAGTGGGTATCGGGATACCGACTAAGAAGACCCGGTAGAGGTGTCATGTCGAAGGTACCGCCGTTAGGGTTATTGGGATTGACAATCACAACCAGCGTAGACTTCTCCGGAACTTCAAGATCTCTCAGATCGAAATTGAAATCGTTTGCCGGCTCCAATCTGGTTTCGGTAAAATGGTCGGCAATCTCCGTGAACAGCGGATAGGTGGGCGTCAACAGATGCACTCGCTGTCCGATACGGGCAAACAACTGGCGCAGGATCAGCTCTGAACCGGCGTTGATGTGGATCAACCGCGGCGACACGCCGATCTTCTCACTGATAATGTATCTCAAAGGCTCAGAGTAAGGTTCGGTATAGTAGTTGCTCCGTGTTAATTCTTCCTGGGCAGCGGCAATGGCCTCTTCAATGGGCGGCATGGGATTTTCACAAAGCAGCAATTTGATCCCTTGAAAGCTGCCGCCGCCTTTCTCCAGAAGTGAACTCATACGGACCTCCTTCCCTGCTAGGGTCTGTTGGTATCAGCCCGAACAGTTCGACCGCCGCGCATCTGCCGGTTACACCCGCGAGAAGGCTCGTGGCGAGACACGAAAAGCGCTTGTGCGTTTTCTACTTATTAAACAGAGCCAACAGCAGATCCGATTGACAGCGTCGTTAAAGACGGGGATCAATGTGGCCAGGGCCACCACAATCCGGTGTGTAGCATGTGATGTTCACGAATTCACATTTGCGGCCACATTCAGGACAGACATCGGGTGGAGCTCCGGCGGTGATAGTGAAACCGCAATCGCTGCACTTCCAGTAGGTCAGACCGCAATCCGGACAGATATCTCCCTCAAATCTGCCCGAAGCCGTAAATCCACACCGCGCACATACATATTTTTCATATTTCTCATTCATATCATTGTCCTCCTTTCATAAATGGCTAATCAGCCTTAACTAGAGCCAAGTCCCCTGATCTATCGGACAACGGCCCGTAAATCACTATTACCTGATGGTAACGATTGAAATTCGATGGTACTTTTCAAGTAAATGGCGCTCACCGGACAAATTTCGATGCAGGCTAAACAGTCGAAGCAGGGAAGTTCGGCAGAATCGTTGTTGCCCATGAAGCCGATCACGGTTTCAAAACCCCTGCGGGCAAAGGTTAGAAGAGGATGTCCCTGCTGCTCCCGGCAAATATAGATGCACTTGCCGCACAACACACATCTTCCCGGATCGTACTTCAGTACGGGGTGTCCCAGATCAGCATCAACCTCATCGACCAGGGAGTCCAGATGTTTCACCTTTAGAGGGACTCCCAGAAATTTGGCCATCTTTTGCAGATCGCAGCGTTTGTTGGCAGGACAGTTCCGACAGTCCACCCGATGGGCTGAAAGCAGCAGTTGCAGGGCAGAGCGCTGCAGGTGCCTGACTGCAGGAGTTGCGGTGCTGACCACCATGCCGGCTTCCGCGGCGGTTCGACAAGATGGAGTTGGATGGTTTACACCGGCAATCTCTATAAAGCACAGCCTGCAGGAGGCCGGCGGGTTCGCCATACCCCCCAGGTAACAAAGATGGGGGACGTAGATGCCGTTTTTGAGGCAGGCTTGCAGTAAATTCGTCCCTTCTTCCACTTCTATTTCTTTTTCGTCTACAGTCAGTCGAATCATAAGCCTCATCCTGCGAAAAAGCAGAATCCAGAAGTCGGAATCCACAATTTGAGATGTTAAGCGGTCCTCACTCGGGGCGTTCCACAATTGGCGCCAGCTCGGCAGGGGACACTTTTCTGACGGCATCGTATTCCGGCGGACAGCTCACCAGACACTCTCCGCATTTGACGCATAGACTCTGGTCGATCGCTTTCTTGCGCCCCTTGGCGGTGAAAATTGCTTCGACCGGACAACACCCGACACACACTTCACAACCGCGGGCACATTTGTCGGGATCGATGTAAAACGCAGTGAGCGTCCGGCACATCATGGCGGGACAACGTTTCTCCTGGATATGAGCCTCGTACTCATCCCTGAAGTATTTGAGTGACGTCAGAATCGGATTGGGAGCAGTTTTGCCGAGGCCGCAAAGCGATCCTTCCTTGACATCCCGGCCGAGACTTTCAAGCAGGTCCAGATCGCTTTCCTTTCCTTCTCCTTTGGTGATGCGGTCCAGGATATTCAAAAGATGGCGTGTTCCGATTCGGCAGAAGGTACATTTG
>JAVEVM010000633.1:0-3461 GCA_034005055.1 Desulforhabdus sp.
CCATTATTTCCTCTTCACTCATGCCGCCCGCGAGCAGGTGCAAAATCAGCTTCACTGGTATCCGCGTCCCTTTGATGCAAAACCTGTCCTGCATGATATTGGCATCGACGGCGATTCTCATTGTATTCTCGATAACTTTGTCTTCATCTGTCGGAAAAGAGATTTCAATTCCGCACGAGCTCTTAAAGAGTCTCCTTGGGAAGGAGATTTTCGCTTTTTTCTCCGTATGGCTGGTAGTAGGAGTAATAATATTTGTAATATTTATTGTAGTAAGCGCCGTACTGATGGCGCATATCCAGCTTGTTAATGACGCTGCCGAGCAGATTGCCGCCGACATTATGCAGACTCTTCCTAAAGATCCGCAGGGCTTCACGGTGGGTATGACCCAAGATGCTGATCAAAATGATGCCATGCACATAACTGCACAGTGCCAGGACATCTGCAAAGCCGGTGGCGGGGGGCGCATCAATGATGACATAGTCAAAATGATTGCACAGGGTGTCCAGAAGCTTTCTCATCCGATTGGAGGCCAGCAGCTCCGCTGGGTTGGGCGGAATCGGCCCGGCCGGGATGAAGTACAAATTAGGCACTTCCGATTTTATTACGGCTTCGTCCAGCCTGCACAACCCAGTCAGAATCTGGCTGATGCCTTTGTGCTGTCCGTTATTGCAGAAGACCTTGTGCAAGCGCGGTTTTCTTAAATCCACATCGAGCAGTACCACCTTTTCATCGGAGCTCGCAAAGGCCTGAGCGAGGTTGGCAGAGAGCGTCGATTTGCCCTCCTGCTGGGCAGTGCTGGTTATCAGGAGCGACTTGGGAGCTTGCTCCATATAGCTGGAGAGCTGAACCGATACCTTGGCCGTGCGCACGGCTTCGGAAAAGCCAGCCCTCGGCTTCAACAGCACTAGATTGTCCAGATCCTTCAGTTCATCCTGATTGGCCAGCGGGACGACGCCGAGGACCGGGATGTGGAAACGGTCGGAAATTTCATCCAGCCCCTTGACCGTGTCATCCAAATACTCCAGGAAAAACGCCAGTCCTACTCCCCCCATCAAGCCAACCACCAATGCCAGCAGCAAGTTCAACCGTACATTGGGCTTGTAGGGCGTGAGGGGCAGGTCCGCATAATCTACCACGCGGATGTTGCTAAGATCGGTCCCGACGTTAGCGTCGATCTCTTTCGCCCGCGACAGCAGACTCTGATAGATTTCCTTGTTGGTTTCGACTTCCCGCTCCAGGATTTTGTATTGGGTGGCCCGGTTGTTGAGATCAAGGGCCAGTTCCTTTTTCTCTTCGCTCTCTTTCTTCAAAGAACCCTCTTTACGTAAAGCAACCGAGTAGTCGTTGATTATTGAATCCAAAATGCGTGTTTCTTCATCTTTGATCCTTCTCTGTGTATCGAGCATTTTGGCCTTTAGGCTCTTCAGTGTCGGATAGTCATCTTTAAAGGTGTCACGCATTTGTTCGTATTCGGCTTTGAGCTGAACGTACTGCTCGCGCAGCTTCTGGATCAATGGATTGTCTATGATCTGCGGCAGCGCACCCGAGCTCAGTCTGATCGCTTCGGCATATAGCGCTTCCTTGGATACACGCTCCGCCTGCGCTTCCGCCAAAGCCCTGTTCATCTCCTCAAGCTGGCGGTAGATCAGATTGAGCTTCGAATCGAGCGAGACGATGCCCGCTTTTTGAGCGAATTTGTTGAGCTCGCTTTCTGCTTTTTCCAACTGGATGCGAGACACTTCAATTTGCTTGTGCAGCTGATGTTTGGCCGAACTGGCGGCTTCGATCCTTTTGTCCATCTGCCAACCGATAAATTCACGGATTAGAGTGTTGATTGCATCCTGGGCCAGGGCCGGATCGGTGGCACTGAAAGAGACGTTAATCAGCGTTGTATCGCGTTCCGGCTGAACCTGCAGATTTTGAGCAAACCAGGTTGCCATGGATTTGTCTTTGCGCAATCTGTCAAGATCAAGTCCATGCCCCTCATCTGGCTCGCTCTCATGCGTTGAAGCCATTGCCTGCAGCCATTCTTTGACCGTTCCAGTGATATTCGCCTTCCATTTCTGCAATACGCCGGGCTCCTCGGCCTCATTAAAGATCGAATGCTCCGCTAAATTCAACCTTTCGATGACACGAGTGGCAAGGGAGCCGCTTTGCAGCAGTTTGACCTGCGTCTGGATGAACTCTCTGGTCTGCAGCTGAGTTGCAACTACATCTTCAAATTTGGTTACCCTGGCCTCCTGAGGGCTCAGCTCCAGTCCGCCGGACGCCTTGAACACCGGCTTCATAGTGAGGCTCACAACGAGAGTGGTCACAAATACGCCTACCAGGACGGTGAGTATGAGCCACTTGCGCCTGAGCACCACATCGAGGTAGTCGCGCAGGTCCACCGCATCTTCAAAATCGGGCAACGGCCGACGTAAATCCGTTGTCGGCAAGCCTCCTTCGGAAAAGGTCGCCGGCACATTCTTGTATTGGTCGCCAGGCACTCGATCATCCATCTCGTGCTCCTTTATACAACAGCCCTTGGGCAGTAGCGCCAGAGGTGTGTCACTCGCGCCGTTTTTGGCTGTCAGTTACGATGATTCAAAGGTCAAGCTATCCTTGCTGCTAAATAGAAAAACCACGAATCTTGGAGCAGCTGGATTGCGAAGCGATCCTTAAGTAGGTTTCTCCAGGCAACCCGGCTATCTTGAAGGGTTCCAAGACCCGTGGCTTTCCGTCCCTACCTCACAGTAGGTTTGGCTTTGTCTGGGCCGATTACATGCCCTAAAATGGAGGAGGTGGCAAAGTAGGCTCTCATCATAGCTTTGCCAACTCGTTTACGTGATTTCTTTTTCCGGTCGTGACACCAGATATTGGTCAAGAAGCTTGCTGCTATGATTGTGCATCAAATCATTTTATTTCACGCCCATTAGGATCTTCTCTTTTAACCGTGGCGCAGACGGGTTATCATATAATCCTTATCAAATTTGCAGCAGCGGAGCTAACGGTGACTGGAAAAGCCCGAAAAGCAGATGACGCTTTGCGTTTCGAGAGGATTTTCCTCGACATTATTCTCGACTTGATCGAGAAGCGCAATATTGCTCCGGCCACTTTTGCTCAGAGTGCCTTTCCCAAAGAATATCGCTCGGACCCGGTCCGCCGCTTTCGAGCCATGATCACCCAGGGCAGACTAGGCAAACCGCAACGCATTAATTTAGCCGATGCCTATCTGCTGGCGGAAGCTCTTGGCATCGACTTGCCGTATTTGGTTCTCATGGCATGCCAGAAAACGCTCATCGCATCAACCAATCAGAATAAGGTCGAACCGCAGCAGGAGTCTGTTTAAGAAGTTTTGAACCCGCTTCTTCCAAAGAGTTGCTGGAGGTCGCCAGTCGATTCAGCTCCGGCACCATGACGCAGTATTCTGAATCGCTACAGCGCGTTCTGGGATTATAGGTGGTGCGCTCGACCATACA
>JAVEVM010000634.1:0-3460 GCA_034005055.1 Desulforhabdus sp.
AGGCTCCAGGGAATGGCGCCCGAATAGAATAGATACTCACCAAACCGGAGAGGCCTTTGAGGGGGCTCTTTCTGCCAGTAGAAAGAGGAAAAGGCATCTCTGCCGTGTGGCTTGGAATAAGGGCCATTTTCCGCTTTTCGTTGGTAGAAGCCGGTGTTCTTCCAGGACCGTGACGATGGTTGTCTGCTGTCTTGCTCTAAGCTGAAGCCATTCTCCTGTTTCATTTTTAGAAAGGAGCTGAGGGTCGTATATGCGTCGTTGACTACAATGAACTGTTCGGAGCGGGCCTTTTGGTATCCTTCACTGAACCCGGCAAATCTGTCTGGGTGGGTGGCCAGTGCTCTTTTGCGATATGCTTTTTTGATTTCTGCCAAGTCAATGGTATCTAAAGTGCTCGCGCCAACCTCTGAACCGAATGAAAAGAGTGTTCGGAAGGCAGCAATTACCTCATTTTGAGTCAGATTATTATCATTCATTCTAATCCGCCATTCGTCGACCCGATAGCCCAGAAACCAACTCGAAAAAGTGAACACCTTATAAGCATATAATCATCCATACTACCCGCGCAGCAAGCGTCTTTTTGCCGTCATTGTCGCAATTTTGCCCGATGCATTCAAGCAGCCGCCCCTGGCGCCCATCCCAGCAATCAAGAAACATGCCAAAACCACCTTCCTAAAACAGGCCGGCCATGAATCGAGACTGATTTGATGTTTTTAACACAAAGCTGAATAAAGTGCGTGATATTTACCTCGACCATACGTTCAATCTTTGCTGCAACTGCAATGGCCGGGCGATTGGCAATTACTTTTTGCAGGATGGTTGCCGAGGGAGGTGCTGAACATGGGGAGGTAGGGGGAAATAGGAATTACGTCCGTAAACTGGTAAACCACGCAGGGCAGCTTTCTACTTCAACAGCTCCCATAATTGATCGACTTCCGGCCAAATTTCATTCAACCGGTCCTGGTGCAGGCTCCATTCATCCTCGGTGATAAAGAGCTCCTTACAGAGCAGCATTGTGCAATCGTTATTGACAGATTGTGGATATTCCCGGGAATGTGCCAGAACGTCAGCCAGGTTTATCATTTTTACTTCCGGCGCATTGCTTGGGGCAGTGTTGGGGCGGTGGTGAAACTCCATAATTTCTTGAAAGAGCATGGGGAATGCCCATTTGACGGCTGCCCACTTGCCGGTTTGGGTATGCGTGAGGCCGTAGTGATTTTCAGCCCACCACATGGGCACTTTCCAGCTCTTCGCCATATTTTGTATAGCGCGGAAATGGCGGGAAAAATGAACAGCCATGATGACTCTACCCAAGTCATGCAACAGACCCAGGATATAAGCCTGCTCGCGGCTAATCCAGGGTCTTTTGTCCGCTATTTCGGATGCGATTCGCGCTGTTGCAAAAGCGTGCTTCCAGAGTGACTCCTTTTGGAGCGCATCCAGGCTGGTAGGAGAGGAGAAAAATTCGATGAGCAATGAAGAGAGGCAGATAGCCCTGACTCTATAATATCCGATGATCGTTATTGCTCTGGATAGGGTGGTGACTTGACTGCGCTGGCCGTAAAAAGCGGAGTTGGCGATCCTCAGGACCCTGGCGGAAAGACTCTGATCGTATCTCAGGATGCTTTCAAGCTCCCTGGCCGAAGCGATTTCGTCACGGATTATTTCAATCAAGTGCTGCAAGGCCTGCGGGAGCGGAGGAGGATCTTCGATTTGTGCAAACTGGTAAATTTCTACCTGATCCAAGGCAGACCCATTATTCATCATTTCGACTTTTCTCCAGTTTCTCCAGTTTCTCCATTCGCAAGAAAGCGGGAAAGATCAAAGCGGCTTCGTTTATTAAAATAGTCTCCTCAAGGATTAAATCGGACATTTCGACGGCATACTTGACTGGTTTTCTCCAGTCAATCTATTTGCCCCAGTGCCAAAGAGCATCTCCAAACGCGCTTACCGTCCGTTCTTATATGGAAAAATTCTCTTTTCTTCATGGGCTTGGCTTGGGGTAGGGTAGGATTCACCTGCAGCATGTCTGTATGCACTCGATAAGCAGCGGTCTATGGCATGTTCTGCAGAAGCGGCTGCCAAAAGGCTCTGTACAAATCTTCGATGACTTCATGGAGAGGTTTTTCGGTGTTCAAAACAACCAGCCGGCGGGAATCGATTTTTGCCAATTCAAGGTAACCCTCCCTGACTCGCTGGTGGAATGACAACTTTTCCAGCTCCATACGATCAGGGTCTTCGGTTCTGCCTTGCATTCGGCTGAAGGCGGTCTCTACGTCGCAATCGAGCAGAGCGGTATGATCCGGCAAGAGGCCTTTGCATGCCCATTGCTGGATTTTGCGCAAACGCTCAAGATCGAGTCCTCTGCCGTAGCCCTGGTAAGCGAGCGTTGCATCGATAAAACGATCTGCAACAACCCAGGTCCCTTGTTGCAGGGCGGGACGAATCACTTCCTGCAACAGCTGCGCGCGGCTTGCCGTATAAAGGAGCACTTCCGCCCATTCGTCCATGTTTTGATTAGAGGGGTCCAGAAGTAGATCGCGAATGCTTTCACCCAGTCTTGTCCCTCCAGGTTCCCTGGTCTTAATATAAGGAATTGCGGCATCACTTAGCCAGCTGCAGAATTGATTCAAAAGGGTGCTTTTGCCGCACCCGTCAATACCTTCAAAACTTATAAACTTTGCACTTGCTGCCACTTTGCGATCCCCGGTGTGGAGCTTCAACTGCCGCACCGCTCTGGCTGATGATCATCGTCCCCTGACAACCGGCTTCAATGCCTCGTTGTCCTGTTCGGTTTTGGTGTCCTCGCTGTAATTCTGATCCTGCCGCTTGAAGTTGACCTCGTTTTTGGCGGTATAAATTCTTCTCACCGTCTCCATATCCATGGCAAAGAGGAAGCATAACTCGGCAAAGCGCTGCCAGAGATCCAAGACCGCCTGTTTGGCCCTGTGCGGCTGATATCCTCCGCCTTTGGCCCACCATTTCCATTTAATGCTGTTTTGCAGCTCGTCGAGCGCCAAAAAAGCTGCTATCACGCATCGATCAAACGTAGTGTTGTGGATGGATGCTTGCGGCAGTTCAAAAGGTTCTACCGCTACGATGTGTGACAAGCTAACCAGGAAGTGGAGTATGTCCACAATTTCAATCTTGCCGTTATCCGTTCCAATCCCGGACTGCCTTACTTCGCGAGTAAGCTCGGCCAGTTCTGCAGAGAGCGCCTTTCTGAAATTTTCGAGCCAGACGACTTTCTGTTGCGGATCGTTTATGCTCTGCTGATAGTCGATGCCGATCTTTTTCAGGGTGTAAGCATTCAATTGCCACTGTAGCTTAAAAATCTCGTCCAAGTTCTTGCGCCTCTTCCTGGGAGAAAGGCTCTCCTGCAGATATCAGAATATCTGCAACCAGTGCCATAAATCCCGGTACTTTTTCATTTCGCTTGAAATGCTCCATGAGAAGGACC
>JAVEVM010000635.1:0-3456 GCA_034005055.1 Desulforhabdus sp.
CACTGTGTCGCAAAGGAAGTGAATTCAAGTATACTTGTCACCCGTTGATTGTTTGATTTGAAAGAGTTCCCCAAACATATGCCGCATCGGTGTCAATGCTTTGTCATCTTGAGGAAAGGAGATCGTTCATGCGCGGGTCTGCGTTGGTCTTTTTTTTGTGCCTGATCCTGACTGCAGCGACAGCTTCAGCAGTTATGATGGCACTGACGACGGATGAAATTACGAAGTCGTCCGATATCGTGATTCGGGGCACCGTCCAAAGGGTGGAGTCTTACTGGTCGGACGACGGCAAATCCATCATGTCCAGGGCCACCGTTTTGGTCATCGAAAAGATTCGCGGGCGAATTGTTCCCCATCAGGTGGTGGTTGAGTACGCGGGAGGGGAAATCGGGGATCTCGGTTATCGGGTTTCCGATTCCGTCAGCTTCGAAGAGGGAGAAGACACGCTTTTGTTTCTGCGAGGTCCGATTGCGAGGAACAAGCCTGTTCAAGCCGCTCCAGGCAGCCAGGACCAGCTTGTGGATCAGCCGGAGGGATACGAAATGGTTGGAAAGGCCCAAGGAAAGTACACCATCGATCATCTTGGCATTGCGAGAAAACGCGGCTTTTCGGTAGTTGGAAAGCCGGGTACGATAGACAACAACATACCGGTCGAGGAACTGATTAGGAAAATAAAGGAGGCGGATAAATGAGAGCGAAGAGCCGCCTTCACTATAAGGCAGGAATCATTGCTTATGTTCTTGCAGCTTCCGTCACATTCATTTCTTTTGAGGTCTATGCTTTCAAAGTGATGCAAACAAATAAAGGTGCCGAGATCAAATGGTCTGAGCCTGCTGCGTCGTTCTTGATCAATGAAGCCGGCGGCCCGAGCGGCTCTCTAAATGCAATCTTAACATCAATGCAAACCTGGAGCGATGTCGACGGTTCTTGCTTTGTTTTCAACTACTCCGGACAAACAACCGCACAAACTCAACTCACTCCCGATAAGAACAGTACCATAAGGGACCAAAAAAATATCGTCTCTTTCCAGGCGCTGGGCCAGAATAAAATTCTGGCCAGCAATTACTTCTGGTTTACGAGCTCGAGCGGAGCGCTGCTCGAAAGCGACATTGTCGTCAACACGAGCTATGCCTGGCGAACAGACGGTGGCGCCGGAGCCTATGATGTGCAAAATGTCATGACTCATGAGCTCGGACACTCTCTCAGTCTGGACGATTTATATGGCGCGGCCGATTCGGAAAAAACAATGTATGGCTATGTCGCCACCGGAGAGACCAAGCAGAGAACGCTGCATCAGGATGACATTGACGGGATCGTTTACCTGTACCCGGGCTCGGGCAATCAATCGCCTGCCATCGCTTCCTACGATGCTTATCCCACTTCCGGGGTGTCGCCTTTAACGGTTACGTTTCATTGTTCGGCCGTCGACTATGACGGGATGATCGCCCAGTATCAGTTCAATTTCGGGGATGGCGCGAGTCAGACTTTGGCAGGCGGATCTACGACTCATACCTACAGTGGAGTGGGAAGTTATCAGACATCCTGTGTGGCTTTCGACAACAAGGGTGCGACTACTGTCAGTCAGACGATTTCCATAACCGTTTCCGATCCGCAGGATTGGACCCAGATCCCGGGGCGGCTGAATCAGATCGCCTGCGGCGATTTGAACGGCAACGGTTTAAGTAACATTGCCGGTGCAACCGGTTCGGATCTGATTTTTTATTCGATGGATCTACAGATTTTCAATTACCTGCCGGGCCGATTGCATCAGCTCACATCAGGCGACTTCAACGGTGACGGCGTGGCGGATTTGGCCGGACTTACCATTGACGGCATGGTTTTTTACAGCACCGGTCTGTCGAATTGGATCTACCTGCCGGGAACTTTGAGCTATCTTGCCGCCGGAGACCTAAACGGCGACGGCCGCGACGATCTGGTTGGCGTCACCGGCGACGGGCAGATCTACTACACATTGAATCTGTCAACCTGGCAGATGGCGCCGGGCTTGCTGAGGCAACTGGCGTGCGGCGATTTGAATGAGGACGGCAAAGACGATCTGGTCGGCCTGACAGATTCCGGAGCTATCCTTTATACGCTGGACATGGCTAATTGGATCGTGGTGCCCGGTTCTTTGACCCAGTTGACGACCGGAGATCTTAACGGCGACGGCCGCGACGATCTGATTGGGGTTGTCGGCGACGGTCGAGTATTCTACACTTTGAATCTTTCAACCTGGCAGACCATATCCGGCAGTCTCAAGCACGTGGCAAGCGGCGACCTGGATGGCGACGGCAGAGACGATGTGGCCGGATTGACCAGTGCCGGTGCGATCTACTATCGGCTGAATGTGGTTGATTAGAGCTCATTCTCCTTTCTTTCATTATTCTAAGGGCATATGAGGAAGCGCTCACCCGGAGGTTTCCAGATCTTTGATTATGAGGTGCCCCTCCTCATTCTTAATGGTTTTGAACCATCCAGTCTTTTCAAATTCTTTCGCCAGCGTCGTCATTTTCTTATAAGAAGTATTTTTGATTTTGAACGACTTGTCCAACTGCCTCATCTTGTTGGCTATCGCGTTTAAAGAGTGCTCTTCGCTCGGGTTAAGGCTCAGGAGTACCTTCTTGAACAATTCCTGAGCAGTTTCGTCTCTTGCCTTCTGGTCCTCTTCCTCTTCTTGAGGCACTTTCTCTAAGGCTTTGCTGATCTCCCTTGTCACTATAGCACCCTTCTTGCCCTTTTTTGCGCCTGCTTTTTGGGGCTGGGGAAGAGCGAGAATGTTATCGGTGCAACTGGTAAAAATCGGCCTTTGTGCATCGCCCTCCCTGGTAATCAGCCAAACTTCTTTCCCGTATTTGCGCAACAGATCCATAATGACCGAAAAGTCGGAATCCCTTGTGACGAACACGAATCTATCGATGGAGGGTTTGTCCAGGTACAGTTTTTCAAAAGCGTCAAGACTGATGATCAAGTCTGCTCTATTCTTTTTGCCGGACACGTGGGGAGCTTCTCGAATATCGAAATTTTGGTTGATCAATTGAGCGCGCAGCTTGGAAATGGAATTTGTGTTTCCACAGGCAAACTTCACGGCGAAGACATATTCTTCGGGAGCTTCTCTTTCTTCCTCCAGAATAATGTCCTGAAGCATTCTGTCTAAATCGAGAATCCCGGCGACATTCTCAAGATCGATATAGACCGCGATGAACTTTCTCATGGCTACTCTCCCTGAGCAACTGGCCTGGAACCCCCGTCCGACCGAGGCTGGTATTCCACCATGAAGTTCGACCATCGTTGCTTTCTTGCATGTTTGTTGCCATTGAATCGATTCATACGAGAATATTGACCGGACGTCAAACGATCGTTTTACAAGATGGAGAAACCTGGAAAGGGGGCGAGCACCTATCGAGGGAATTCCGGCTGAAGGGGTTTCAAAATCGAAAAATTGGTTAAACTTTGCAC
>JAVEVM010000636.1:0-3456 GCA_034005055.1 Desulforhabdus sp.
GAATTCGCAAAGCAAAATCTCATGGATGAAACCTTGGTCAATCTTGGCATCAATCTGATGCTGTTCACGGATCCGTCCGGGACAATCCGATACGGGAAAGCTGTGGATTTGGAGAGCAGACAAGACACCGCTCTCCCGGAGGGCCTGCAGCACCTATTGTTGAAACAGTGGCCGGTCTTCAGCTTTGAAACCTACCAGGAAAGCAGAAGAGGGCTTTTGATGCTCCCTCAAGGCCCTCTGCTGGTGGGGGCCGCACCTATTGTCACCAGCCATTTTGAAGGTCCCGTGCGAGGCACTCTTATTGCCGGCCGATTTGTGGATAAGCGCCTTCTGAAACAATGGGCGGATACCATCGGCTCGCAAGTTCGGTACACTACCATGAGTGATTCTGCTTCAGACTCAGCTCTCCTTGAAGCTGCCGCTGAGCCCGAAGGAGCCGATGTTTGGGTTCGAGCTCTGGACACAAGTACCATTGCCGGTTTCGCTATTCTAAGAGATGCTTACGGTAATCCGGGCATTCTGTTGGAAATCAAGAAACCACGAGACATTTTTCAGCAAGCTCGTAGCACTCTTTTTATATATAGCCTGTCAATATTGATCGTAGCGCTGGTTTTTGGATCTGTTTTCTGGCTCCTTCTGGACAATCAGGTATTGGCCAGACTCACCAGACTGGCTAAAGATGTTTCTCATATTGCCCGGCACAAAGATTTCCAGAAACGCTTGTTGTTCCATAAGCAGGACGAGGTCGCTCAAGTAGCGACCTCCATCAATGACTTGCTCGCTGCGTTGGAAAGGACCACAAACGTGCTTGTCAATCGAGAAAAGGACCTGCAATCAATTTTAACAGGCACTCCTGTGGGGATATTGCTGATCGATGCAGAAACCAGGCGAATAACCTGGGGCAATCCCAATGCCCTTAAGATAATCGGAAAATCTGAACAAGAGATTAAGGATCATCCTTGCCCTGAGCTGATCTGTTCAACAGTAGACAGGCATTACCGGCTTCTGGATTCAACAACTGATGCGGAAGAGCAAGAGCTTTTGCGAAGTGACGGGACAAAACTTCCCGTTCTGAAAAGCTATGCAAAGGTCACTTACCAGGGACGCCCTCATCTTTTAGAAACCTTACTCGATATCAGCGATCGCAAACGCCTGGAGGCTGAGTTGCAGAGAGCCCAAAAAATGGAGACCATCGGTTTGCTGGCCAGTGGCGTGGCGCACGACTTAAACAATATCTTGACGGTGCTGATAGGTTACCCTGATCTTTTGCTCACATCACTCCCTACCGACAACGAGCTCGTCGAACCGCTGAACGAATTGAAGCGCTCCTCGGAAAAAGCAGCCAGATTGGTTGAAGACCTCTTGAATTTGGCTCGCAGGGGAGTACCGGCAACTGAGGTCATAAGCCTGCACAACATCATTCAGGAGTACCAGCTTTCCGCCCAGCAGCAACAACTCGAGAAATATGCCTCTGGTGTTCAATTCGAATGGCATCTGTCCGAGGGCAATGAGGTGATAGAAGGATCTTCGGTCCATCTGAGTAAGGCATTGATGAATTTGGTCGTGAATGCGTCGGAAGCCATCATGGGCACTGGTAAGGTGACGGTTGCCAATGAAGTGCGGAGCTTGGACCACGGCATCAAATGTTACGAAACCATCCCGCCTGGAGACTATGCTGTTTTGTCCGTTTCAGACACCGGCAGCGGTATCAAGGCACAAGATCTGGCAAAGATTTTTGAGCCATTTTACACCAGTAAGGCAATGGGCAGGAGTGGGACCGGACTCGGCATGACGGTAGTCTGGAATGCCGTCAAAGATATGGGCGGCTATATCGATGTGAAGAGCACCGAAGGAAAAGGGTCAACTTTCGAATTATATTTTCCATTGAGCAAGCGGCAATATGTGCCTCCGCCGCAGCCCGCTCCTGCTGAAGATCTGAGAGGAGCAGGTGAGAAGATTCTGGTGGTGGACGACTTGCCGGAGCAACAGAAGATGGCTCGAGCCGTTTTAGAAAGGTTAGACTACCAGGTGGCAACCGTTTCCAGCGGAGAAGAGGCACTCGAGTATTTGCGGGAAAATTCCGCCGCATTGCTCTTGCTGGACATGAATCTCGGAACAGGTCTCGACGGACTTGATACATACCGAGAAATCCTCAAGCTTAATCCTCGGCAGCAGGTCATTATAGTTACCGGTTATGCTGAAACAGAGAGAATAAACGAGGTCCTCAAACTGGGTGCCGCACTTCATCTCCAAAAGCCTTACAGGGCTAATAATCTTGGCCAGGCAGTGAAAACCATACTCAGCGGAATGCACACTCCTTAACTGTGGAATCAATACGGGCGTCGGGAGGAGACCCCGATACCCGCGGACCAGGCTTGCTCCCCGCCAGAGGGCTCAGAAGCTTCCATGATTGAGGAACAACCGACTCAGGAAGGTTTCGATCATGGCTCATGACGCGGCTTGCTGCCGGAGGAGGTAACCCACCTGACGAGCCCGAAGGTAAGCACATCGGCCACCAGCGATCCGATTGTTTCGACAGTCTTGCGAAAGGCAGTGTTGCGTATAAATCGCCAGCGGCTGTCTTCAGAATCGCGCTCAGATTTTTCGAGATTATGCAGGATAGGTGGTTTGCCCTTTTTAAGGCTCCAAGCGTGGACCCTCTGCCATCCCTCTCCAGTAGGGATGACATCGGTAACATAGTCGATAAGCACTTGTCCACCGTCGAACACCTTGCTGACCGCCTTTTCCCCCACCTCAAAATTGCCGATTGTAGCGTCGGGCACAATTTCGGCAATATTCCAGGCGGCAATGAGAGTATCCTCAGTCATATGATTGACACTCGCCGGCAGACCTTTCAGAAGATCGTCAACCACAGCCTCTTTGAGTTTGAGGCAAGAAAACTTAAGTCGTTGTCGAAAACCTTTCGGCTCTGCTTCACCATCCGGCCGCCAGGTTCCGAAGGATAGAACGCTCCCAAGATCCTTAAAGAAATCGCCAATGGTTGCAAGCACGCCTCTTTTTCTGCCCTCCTTGATTTCGCCCTGTTCATTCCGGTAGCAGAACTTGGCGCCAAGAAAAAAATTGGCAAAAAAATTCCTGACGTTACCGAAAGCGTCGGCTGCATCCTTCCCTATCCTTTGGGCAAACGAGTGGGTGCCGGCAGGTTTTACTTCCTTTGCGTCCAAGTTATATCGATCACCTCCCGGATTGCCGAGGAGCTGGTCGTCAATATACTTTTGCAGATCCGACGGCGGTTTCGAAGTTGGAGCATTCGCCTGATACGCGGACGCCGCAATTTCTATTGAGGCTTTGCCTGGCTGCGGAAACACATCGGGAGCCAAATAAAAGTAGAAACCGGTACGGTCCGTCCTCTTTTTGTCAGCAGCAAATAGAAGCTCTTGCTCCAGATGAGAGGAAAACTTTGCCCCATTGTCCCGAACAACCTGCATTTCTTGC
>JAVEVM010000637.1:0-3453 GCA_034005055.1 Desulforhabdus sp.
CATCACCGTAACCGAGGGGGAGATCTTCGGACTGGTGGGCCCGGACGGAGCCGGCAAGACTACCACCATGCGGCTGCTCACTGCGATCATGGAGCCCACTTCAGGAGATGCCTGGGTGGCCGGCTTCCACGTCGTCAAAGAAGCCGAGGCAATCAAGGAAAGGATCGGCTATATGAGTCAGAAGTTCGGCCTCTACCCGGACCTTTCGGTGATGGAAAATATTAATTTCTATGCGGACATTTATGGAGTTCCGCGTAAAGGCCGCAGCAAAAGAATTGACGAGCTTCTCGCCTTCAGCAACCTCACGCCTTTCAAACAGCGCCTGGCAGGGAATCTCTCGGGCGGCATGAAACAAAAATTGGGCCTCGCCTGCGCCCTCATTCACACACCAAAAGTGCTCTTTTTGGATGAGCCCACTAATGGAGTGGACCCCGTGTCACGCCGAGACTTTTGGCGCATTCTCTATCAGCTGTTGCGTGAGAAGGTGACCATCTTTGTCTCCACCGCCTACCTGGATGAAGCCGAGCGCTGCAACCGTCTGGGCCTCATTTACAAGGGGCAGATCCTTGCTCTGGGAACACCGGACGAAGTCAAGCAAATCATGCCCGGAGCCATTCTGGAAATTCGTGTTGCGGATTCGCGCAAGGCTTATCAGCTGCTCAAAAAAGAGCTCCGGGAAGAGTCGGTGGGGCTCTTTGGAGAGCGGATTCACATCGTCACCAGGGACCCGCAAAAAATCGAGTCCGAGGCCGCAAAAATACTGCAGAATGCCGGAATTGATGCAAGCGCGCCTCGCCCCATCGAGCCAAGCCTGGAGGACGTTTTTGTTTCGGTGCTGGCAGAACAAGAGAGGAGTGAGCAAGCCCGATGAACAGCGTCGAGAAGAACTCGAATGAGACCGCTGTGGTCGTTCAAGACCTGGAGCGCCGGTTCGGCAGCTTCATCGCCGTCAACAGGGTGAGCTTTGAGGTGAAAATAGGAGAAATTTTCGGCTTCCTGGGGCCCAACGGCGCCGGCAAATCGACCACCATCCGCATGCTCATCGGAGTGCTTGCGCCGACGGACGGGGTAGGCACAGTGGCGGGCTTCGACATTCGCACCCAGGCTGAAGAAATTAAAAAACATATCGGCTACATGAGCCAGAAATTCTCTTTATACGACGATTTGACGGTTTCCGAGAATATCGATTTTTACAGCGGCATCTATCGCATTGATCCCGCCAGGAAAAAGGCGCGGAAAGAATGGGTGATCGAGATGGCCGGACTGGAACATCACCGGCACTCCCGAACCGCCATTCTATCAGGCGGGTGGAAACAGCGGCTGGCATTGGGATGCGCCATTTTGCACGAGCCGCCGGTCATTTTCCTGGATGAGCCGACTTCGGGAGTGGATCCCGTCAGCCGCCGCCAGTTTTGGGACCTGATCTATGAATTATCCGGAAAGGGAGTGACGGTTTTTGTGACCACCCATTACATGGATGAGGCCGAATACTGCGACCGACTGGGGCTGATTTATCGAGGCGAGCTGATTGCCGCAGGAACCCCTGAAACTTTGAAAACCGAACTGATGCAGGAAGATGTGCTGGAAGTGATCTGTGAGCGTCCGCAGGATGCCATGGGTGAGATCGAGCAGATCGAAGGGATCAAAGAGGTGGCCTTATTCGGCAAGGGGCTGCACGTGGTGGTGGAAGAGACCGAACGGGCGGTCGCTGCAATTTCCGATCTGCTGCAGCGCAGAGGTTACGCAGTGACGCGCGTCGAAGGCATCGCTCCCTCCCTGGAAGACGTTTTCGTTTCCCTCATCGAAGCCCGCGACCGGGCCGAGCAGCCGCAACAGGAGGTGAAGCGATGAAGCTCTATCGAACCTGGGCCGTCGCCCGCAAGGAATACCTGCACATCATCAGAGACCCCCGCAGCCTGGGAATGGGCATCGTCATTCCGGTGATCCTGCTGCTGCTGTTCGGCTACGCCTTGAGCCTGGACGTGGACAACGTGCCGACGGTGGTCTGGGACCAAAGTGAATCGCAGGTGAGCCGCGATTTTCTGAGCGGTTTTCAGGGGTCGCCCTATTTTTCGATTGTAAAATTTGTGCACGGCTACGGCGAGGTCGACCGTGCCATCAATTCCGCCGAGGCCCTGGCGGCCCTCATTATCCCTCGTGATTTCGCGCAGCTCATCGAAGCGGGGCGGGCCGCGCCGGTTCAGCTGATCGTCGACGGGAGCGATTCCGATACGGCGGACACCGCCATAGGCTATGCGGAGACGGTCGCCCAGAGCTTCTCGCAGCAGGTGGCCGTGCGCGAGGTTCAAAGGAAAACGGGACGCACCCTTGATCTGCCGCTCGATTACCGGCCAAGGACCTGGTACAACGAGGACATGGAGTCCAAAAATTATATCGTGCCGGGACTCATTGCCGTCATCATGATGGTCATTGCAGCGCTTTTGACCTCCCTCACCATAGCCCGCGAGTGGGAGCGCGGCACCATGGAGCAGCTCATCTCGACTCCGGTCAAAGGGCCCGAGCTGATCCTGGGAAAGCTGTTTCCCTACTTCACCATCGGCATGTTCGACGTTTTGCTGGCGGTCCTCATGGGCGAATTTCTGTTCGATGTTCCCCTGCGTGGCAGCGTCCCGCTGCTGTTCGGGATGGCCGCCGTTTTTCTGGTGGGGGCACTATCGCTCGGCATCCTTATCAGTGTCGTGACTAAAAGTCAGCTGCTGGCCAGCCAGCTTGCCATGGTGCTGACCTTTCTTCCCTCCTTTTTACTGTCCGGGTTCATGTATGCCATCAGCAATATGCCCCAGCCCATCCAAATCATCACTTACGTCATACCGGCCACATACTTTGTGAGTCTTCTCAAGGGAATCTACCTAAAAGGGGTGGGACTGGAGGTAATGGCCATCCAGGCGGGACTGCTCGGAGCCTTTGGGGTAGTGATGGTCATTCTTGCCAATGACAAGTTCAAGAAGAAACTGGAGTAGCCATGTTTGAGCGAATCAAACACATGCTGATCAAGGAATTCATCCAGATTTTTCGCGATCCGAAGATGAAAGGGGTGATTTTCCTGATGCCCGTTATCCAGGTGCTGGTTTTCGGCTATGCGGTGACCACCGATGTAAAGCATGTGGCCACGGCAGTCTATGATCAGGATAACAGTCCGGCCAGCCGGGAGCTGGTGAGTCGATTTGCTGGTACGGAATACTTCGATGTGGCGGAGTATATCTACCATGAAGGCCGTGTAACAGAACTGCTGGACCATGGAAAAGTGCGGGCGATCATCCGCATTCGGGAAGGCTACGGCGATGATCTGCGCGCAGGCAAAACTCCGCAGCTGCAGGTCATCGTCGATGGGACCGGCTCCAATACTGCTGGCACGGTACTCGACTATACAACCGACATTACTCGCGAATATTCCAAGCAGGTTTTGAGCCGGCGCTACGCACGACTGCAGGG
>JAVEVM010000638.1:0-3449 GCA_034005055.1 Desulforhabdus sp.
ACTAGAAGGCATCCATTGTGCCGTCGTTGTGTGTCAGCGCGTGCTGCCATTCAAACATTGGGAGCACATTATCGAATCGATGCGGCCGCTTTTGGTGCTGCAGGAAGATTTGCACGGCTGTGAGCTACAGGAGATCGGCGGCCGCCAATACGTGCGGACGCGCTCGGGAGTCGTGCATTATCAGTTGATCTCCTTTCGGCCGTGGCGCATTTTTTTAGGAGAACGAAACCTGATCCTGTGGCGCCGGCGTGATTTCCAGACCGAGTTAGAGGAGATAGAGCCCTGGTGGGTTCAATTGTACCGCAAATTGAGGGGAGAAGACGGCGCCAACACTTAAATTTATCATCCCTGACCCTTCAGTTACTCGATGATCGTCTCTCCATGCTGCAGAACAACAAAATCCTGCGGCCCTAAGCCTTGCTCCTTCATAGCCCGACGCAACCGTTGCGGAGGCTCATCGAGGGGTTCATCCGTCAGGATAAATGTACCCCAATGGATGGCTACAGATCTTTTGGAGCGCACATCTTTATGCACGATCACCGATTCTTCGGGATTAATGTGATGATTCTTCATGAACCATCTCGGCTCATAGGCACCAATCGGAATGGCTGCGAGATCAAACGGACCCAGTATGCGGCCGATTTCCTTGAAATGAGGTGTGTATCCGGAATCACCACAGAAAAAGAAGCTGAAATCATCGGAGCGAACGACCCAACCGGCCCACAGGCTCTTGTTGCGTGAAAACAAGCTCCTTTTGCTCCAATGCTGGACCGGCACGGCGGTGATTTCCAGGGGTCCGTCCTTTTGCCGCTGCCACCAATCCATTTCCACCGCGCGGGAAACGCCGCGGACCTGGAGCCATGATTTAAGGCCCAGGGGCACATAGAAGGTAGTCAGTTGGCCTCCCGGTCGTTCACGGAGCTTCTTCACCGTCTCCTCATCCAACGAGTCGTAGTGGTCATGGGAAATAAGAACGATGTCTATTGGCGGCAGATCAGCGAACGACAAACCCGGTTCGACCACTCTTTTGGGACCGGCCCATTGAACGGGTGAGGCACGAAGAGAAAAGTGAGGATCGGTTAGAATGTTTCGCCCCCCCATTTGAAGTAATACGGTGGCATGGCCGATCCAGGTGAGTGTGGTTTTTTCCCGATTTTCCTGCAAGAATTGTGGATCACCTGAGGCAATGGGAAATTGATAGAGATCCGGGCTCGGGACATTTTTCCACACTCGCTCCCATCGCCACTTGAGAAAAGCTCCAAAGCCCGGCTTCTCAGACAAGTAAACATTTCGAAAGCCGGTTTCCGTATGATGAGCTTCATTCGATGTCAAGATTCGTTTAGGACAACCGGAGACCACCAGTGCTGCGATAATCAAGAGTACGCAGATATGGCTAATGCCTGGTCGAATCATTCATGCACCGCTATTCTTATTTGGTTATCCGGCCTGACTTCTCCGATGATGGCAGCATCGGCGATGCCTTTTTTATTGAGCAGCTCCAGGAGCGCAATGGCTTTCTCCGCCGGAACAGAGATGAGCAGGCCGCCGGAAGTCTGGGCGTCGTTGAGTATCAGGCGAGTTACCTCTGAAACGGCATCCGTGTAATCGGTGAATGGCGCCGTATAGGCCAGATTGTCGCGTGTGCCGCCCGGAATGACACCCGACGCAGCCAGTTCGACAGCTCCGGGAAGCAGAAGCACATTGCTCGCTTCAATATCAGCCGATGCATTAGAGCCCGTCATCATCTCCAGCAGGTGGCCAAGCAGTCCAAACCCGGTGATGTCGGTGCAGGCACTAACGCTGATCGTTTGCATCGCTTCAGCAGCTACGTTATTCAAGGATGCCATACTGCTCACCAACTGTTCAGCGTATTCAGGTTCCAGTAAATCCTGTTTCAAGGCGGTGGAAAGAATACCGGTACCGATGCGTTTGGTCAGTACCAACTTGTCCCCCGGGCGAGCGGTACGGTTGGTGACAACTTTGCGTGGATCGACTAGCCCGGTTACCGTCAGTCCGAATTTTGGCTCGGTGTCGTCTACCGTATGTCCGCCGATTATCGAGATCCCAGCCTGCTCAGCAACGTCGCCGGCGCCTCGTAGAATTTCCTCCAACACCGAAACGGGCAGGCGGTTGCTCGGAAAGCCAACAATGTTGAGAGCAAAAAGGGGCTTTCCGCCCATAGCGTAGATATCGCTGAGCGAATTAGCCGCTGCGATGACGCCAAATTGGTACGGATCGTCCACAACCGGCGTGAAAAAATCCACCGTTTGAACAATTGCGGTTTCGTCGTTAAGACGATAGACAGCGGCGTCGTCAGCAGTGTCCGTCCCCACCAGTATGTTCTTATCAACCGGAATGGGCATCTTCTTGAGCACATCCTCCAGCAGCTGCGGGCGCAGCTTACAGGCACAGCCCAAGCCGTGCGTGTAACGGGTGAGCTTTACTTGCTGTGAACTTTCCGGTGCAGCGGGGAGCTTTTCTTTCGGTTGCAGTTTTTCAATAACTTGGGCAACTTCCTCCAGTGCCCGATCGATTTCCTGGGCCGTGGTGAAGCGACCCACGGAAAACCGGATGGTGCCCATGGCATATTCGAGCGGCACATGCATAGCCTCGAGCACGCTGGAAACGGTGACATGATCGCTGTGGCAGGCTGCTCCCGCCGATGCCGCCACATTGCGCAGTTCAGATAGAATGGTATTTGCTTCCAATCCCCTGAAGCTCATATTCGCCGTATTGGGCAAACGCTTTTCCGGGTGCCCGTTGATCCGCACGTCGGGAAATCGTTCGCGCAGCCTGGTTTCCAGCCGATCACGCATTTTGCGCGTATGCTCTTGATAGGCACCAAGATTTTCTGCAATCATCGCGCATGCCTCTCCCAGTCCGACGATTTCGATAACGTTTTCAGTCCCGGCTCGCATATTCATTTCATGGCTCGCGCCGTGGATCAGCTTCTCCAATCTGGTGCCTGTGCGGATATAGAGAGCGCCAATGCCCTTGGGGGCGTACAGTTTATGTCCTGCAATGGAGAGCAGATCCACCTGCAGTTCGTCGACATGGACCGGAATCTTGCCGATCGATTGAGCGGCATCGGTGTGCACCACGATTCCACGCCGGTGGGCTATTTCAGCGATTTCTCGAATCGGTTCAATGGTCCCGACTTCATTGTTGGCATGCATGATGCTGATCAGTATGGTCTGTGGAGTGATAGCCTGTTCCACTTGGCCGGGATCGATAAGACCGTCGCCGTCTACCGGCAGGTAGGTGATCTGGTAGCCGTTGTCTTCCAGGTAACGGCAGACTTCCAGCACTGCTGGATGTTCGACGGCTGAAGTGATAATATGCCTACCTTTTTTGCGATAAGCCCGGGCTACCCCTTTTATTGCGTAATTGTTCGACTCGGAGCCACCGCTGGTCAGTATGATCTCTTCGATACGGGCGTGCAGCATCTC
>JAVEVM010000639.1:0-3444 GCA_034005055.1 Desulforhabdus sp.
GGTGCCCATGCAGGGGTGGAAGCGAAGCTGTCTTTTCTCCGCCACCCGATTGCCGTGGGTTTTTCCTTCTCCCAATATGCCGACCTGGGAAACGGCCATACTGTATCCGGGCATGGTGCTGTTTGAAGGTACCAATGTGAGCGAGGGGCGAGGGACAACTTTGCCGTTCCAGCTATTCGGCGCACCATTCCTCAGTCAATCGGAATTGCTGAGCTATCTGGCTAAATTTAATCTAGAGGGCGTAGTGTTGAGACCCGTACTCTTTGAGCCGGCTTTCGACAAATGGCAGGGCGAGACATGTTGCGGATTCCAGATCCATGTTACCGATGCGCTGAAATTTCGGCCCTATTACTTCGGTCTGGCGCTCTTGCAGAGTCTTCTCGAGGTTCACCGGGAGCAGTTCCGGTGGTTGCCTCCGCCATATGAGTACGAGTATGAGAAGCTTCCGATAGATATAATTTTAGGTGATGCGGCTGTGAGGGAGGCACTCGAGCGGGGAGCGGAGATAGACGGATTAGAGGCTGGTTGGCAGGAGAATCTCGATAGCTATCAAGCAGCCCGTCTAAGCTGCCTGTTGTACGAATAACGGAAGATCACCCTTCCATTGTAAGGATGACCGCCTCAGCCACTTCCCGCATCGACTTTCGGGTATTCATGCTGCGTTTTTGCAGCCAGCGGTACGCTTCTTCCCCGGGCAGATGCAGGCGCTTCATGAGCAGGTCTTTTGCCCGTTCGATAATCTTACGTCTCTCCAGTTCTTCCTGGATCACCTTGGTTTGCACCATCAATTCTGTTTTTTCGATGGCTACCGCGGCTTGATTGGCTACCGTGGTCAGCACATTCAGCTGCAAATCGCTGAATGCGTGAGGATGAGAGGTATAGCAGTTGATGACGCCAATCACTCTCTCTTTAACCCGCATGGGCACAGAGAGCATGGATACCAGCCCCATTCGTCTTGCCAGCTCTTTTTCCTTGTAGTAGGGATCCATCAATACGTTAGAAACGATATAGGGCCGATTTTCCGCCACCACTTTTCCGACCACACCTTCACCCGCTCTTAATACGCGATCCTTCAAGTATTCGCTGTCGATGGACTGAGTAGCCCGAAGACGCATAACACCTTCTTTTTCGTCCAGAAGCCAGAGAGAGCAGACGCTGGAATTCATCACTTCAGCCGTCACCATGACGATCAGGCGCAGAATATCTTCAAGGTACTGATCGGAAGTGATGGCTTTGCTGATGAGTGTCAAAGCTTCGATGCTTTTATCGTACGTCTCTTGAATCTCTACCGAGGCGAGCTCTTTGCCGACAGGGGCTTCGAGCAGCGATGAATGAAATTGAGGGAGCTTTTTGCCGATGGCTGCCTGCTGCATTTCCTGGATCTTCATTTGAATGTTTTCCGGAAGATGCGTCAAGTTTCCTGCCAGATAGGCATCCACCTGCTGATCGCTGATGCCCGGCGCAACCTCTTTCTGTGCATCGGAGCCGACCGATTCTTCGATAACGAAGGGCGGTAAATTAAGACTTTTAGCCAGCTTGGGTAGTTCAGTTCTAAGCAGGTGTATGATCGGGAAAAAATCAGCCCCGCCATCCCCGTTTCTGGTGAAGTTGCCGATTTCCCAGTCGGTTCTGGTAAGCGTTCCCAGAACAAGGCTGTTGCGAGCTGCGGAATGCTGGTGGAGCGTCAGCATACGAAGTCTTGAGGAAAGATCCGTCCGGGCTTGAAGGGTCGAACAGGGCAGTGTTTCGGCTAGCAGCTCGAATGCGCCTGTTAAATCCACAAGCTCACAGGGAATCTCCAGCTGCTGTGCAAAAAGCTTAGCAGAATCGATTTCCTCTGAGGAACTGCGGCATGAAATGATTAAGCCCAGAATGTTGTTTCCGAATGACCTCTTTGCAAGTGCAGCCGTTACGGCGGAATTGAGGTCGGGCCGCAATTCAAAAACCGCTCCTATGGTTTCAAGGTATTGCGCGTGTTGGGACAGCCAGTTACAGATTCTGTCCGCTTGGGGCTCCAAGCTGTTGAGCATTGCCGTCCTTCTTCCCCCGAAAGGTGTTGGATTTGATGTTGGAATGTTCGTTGATCGCCGAGCGATTTAGTGCAGCCATTTGCCAATTCGTTTCCAGCGAATATAGCTATCATCGGAGTCCAATTTGAGGCTTCCTTCCCGGTTCCAGGACCAGTAAATGATAAAGGCTTTTCCTTTCAGGGCATCCATATCGACGAATTTCCAGAAGCGACTGTCATAACTCTCGTCTCGGTTGTCGCCCATGACGAAAAGGCTTCGGGCGGGAACCACAATCGGGTCCATATTGTCCCTCGGACTAACAGCTGCGGGCAAGACCTTGTCGTCATTAAAGACGGCATAAGGCTCGGTCAGTGGCTGATCGTTCACATAAACCTGTTTATTTTCGATTCGCACGGTGTCGCCGGGCAAGCCAATGACCCGCTTAATGAAATCCTTTGATGGATCCACCGGATACTCAAAAACGACTATATCGGCATGCTTGGGATTGCTGAGGTGGAAGAGCTCTTTCTCAGTGAAAGGTATTTTGATTCCGTAAATGAACTTGCTCACTAAGATGTGATCTCCAACGAGCAGCGTCGGTTTCATCGATCCAGAAGGAATTTTAAATGCTTGAACGATAAAGGCTCTTATGACAAGAGCCAACAGAACGGCGATAATAATGGCTTCCGCATATTCTCTTATTACGCTCTTGGAGCGGGTTTTTTCAAGCTGTCGCGGCGAAGTAAACGGCAAGGCGATCTCCTCACAAAAAATGGTCACTGACAACGAAATACGCTCGGTCCACCGGAACCGAAGCACGTGGAACGGGAGATATAAACAAGAACTTAAATAGCCTCTTGAAGGTCCAAAAGCAATGATGGTAAAGTAAAATTCTGGAAAATTGTCAACCCAAAAACCCATCCTTTCAGTTACGGGCACGCCTTCTATGTTCCGGAAAAAAGCAAACCTGATCGGCCTGGATATCGGCTCTCATGCGGTTAAGATGATTCGATTGAAGGAGAAGAATGAACGATTACAGCTGTTGAACGTCGGCCTTATGCCGATTGCTCCGGAAGCTTCCAGGACAGACAAAGCGGTCAGGCAAGAACGTCTCGCAAGAAGTATCCAGAGATTAGGCACTCATCTGAAAATTAAGAGTCAGCCCTTAGCAATGTCCATTTCGGGCTACGAGGTCATGATCAAGAAAATCGAGCTTCCCATGATGACCGAAGAGGAGCTCGAAGATCGGATGCACCTCGAGCTGGGACAATATATACCGTATAATATCGATGAAGTGGAAGTGGACTATCAGATTCTGGACGTGGCCAAACACCGGCCCAACTTCATGGAGGTTCTGCTGGTTGCGGCAAAAAAGGAATCCATCAACGACTACGTGGAGCTGGCCAGGCTCGCCGGCTTTGAGCCGACTGTTATC
>JAVEVM010000640.1:0-3443 GCA_034005055.1 Desulforhabdus sp.
TAAGGGAGTATTCTCCGTTGAAGCGATTAATCGTCCCGCTGCCGCCTTTGTCCCCTGCCAGGGTGTTGACTCCGCTGTCGATAAAGGTTTCAGTGCTGTCCGAAATACTCAACGAACCGGCCAAGACTCGTCCGTTAGGCAGCGTGCCGCTGTAGACGATCGTGTGGCCGTCACCGCTCCCCAGTTCCTGTGCTGAAACCGCAACTGGAGTGGGCATGGCTACAAGAATCTTCCTTGGATGGCTGGTCAGATTGCGTTGCGCCAGCTGCTCTCCGGCGTCCCAAAGTTCGGAGTAGGCTGGCTGACTGGGGTCATTGGGGTCATAGATGCGATACGCATTCACATGCCCGTGCAGTTTGGTTTTGTCCGACCACCCTGCGGCTGGAGTCTCGAAACTTCCGGAATAGAGCACGTTGCCTTGCACGACCGGATCGGCCCGGGAGAAGAAATTGTTGCCCGATGCATCATAAGAGAGGTCGATGTTATAGATTGCGGGAGGTGTGCAATGATCGTCATTGTTTTCGAAAACCGCCTTCCATCGCAATTTGTTCCCCACCAGGCCCATGCTGAGAAAATCTATGCGCGCCTGTTTGGTGTGGGTCCCGTCTTGATTTGTTACGTCGCTGTCCCAATGGGTGATCTCAATCCAGACATTGCCATCGTCAATGGAGACGAAATAGCGGATTTCATTCTTGCGCGCATCCCAGTCGCCGTTCAGTCGACCGGTGAGGGTTGCGGATCTGCCAAGGGTACCCGCCCATTTCTTAAAACATCGATCATTGGAGGAATCCTCGACGCTCACCTGGCCGGAAATAGTAAAAGTCCCCGAGAACGTGCCATCTTGATTTACGCTGATATTTTGACTGGAAAGAGTGACAGAGGTCGTGCTTTCGGGAAAAGAGCTATCACTGGTGGCTATGTCACGGCAGTTATGGGTGTGAGAGCTGTAGCGCCGGCAACCTTCAAAATCCAGGTCGATAGTTGCCCCCGTCTGAGCGCTCAGGGCGACTGATCCTAAATCCTCAGATATGTCGCCGCTCACTGTCAGGTTGCTTATAGTTAGAGAGGCGTTCAGATCCTGTTCGCTGCATCCATGCATACAATCCGGAGATGATTCACAATTTGCTGGAGTGTCGGTCCAATCACCGAAAAAATTCTCATTGGCAAAAGAGACGCTTGTCGTGTTCAGCACTCCGGAGACACAGTTCTGAACGTGGTCCTGCACCTCTATGTTTACAGCCGTGATGTAAGTGTTGGGCAAGTCAGCAACCGTTTGGCTGAGCATTGTGGTCACGGCGCGGCCGTCCGTTTTCCGTTGGACTTTGAATACCATGTCATTGTGGTCCGTATCGCCGCCTCCTTCCAGGTCCTCCCATCCGAGTATCCATTGAGTGGGATCGTTTGCCGGTGCACCCACAATCAAATGGGAGTATTTCTGACCTCGATTGATCTGCATGACGTGGACGTCGTCCGGGCTTAGAGTGATACCGAACTGACTGTTCAAGCGCGACACCGCAGATGTAGAGAGCCATCCCGATTCAAGCGTGCAGCCTGATTCGAGTCTTGGCAGAGCAAGCTGATAGAGTTTATTAATGGTTGAGCTTTCAGAACAATCGGTTGAAGTGTAGGTGTCGGGATTGTATGCGGTCTTGTTAAAGTAAATGTTATCGAAGTTGCCGTCGGCAACCAAAAAGAAAACAATCTCTTCATCCTCCGCAACGAGCCCCAGGCTTTTGGTCATATCGCGGGATGTCAGCTCCCCATCCCCGTTTGCGAAAAAGGAGAAACCGGTGCCATCGTCATACTGGGCAACATAATCCTCAGACGTTTTGCCCGGGTTGGCTGCCAGCCAGGTGGTGACGGCACTGGTGAGCTCACCGCTTTCCATGAAAATGTCGAGCACCCCGTCGCCTCCGTCGCAGCAATCGACGTTGTCGTCTTCGATGCTTTTGAACAAGTAATGAAAAGTATCGGAATCGTAGGAAGCGGAGGAGAAGTTAATGGCAGCTTTGAAGCTATCGTCAAAGGTGAGGGTTGTACCGTCGAAGCTCACGTAACCTTTCTCTTTAGCTTTGGAGAGAAGGAAATAGCCGAAGTGGGACAAGTATCCGGCACCTTCATAGAGAAAGCTTACCTTGACCTCCTGAGTGGACGTGATTTTGATTCTTTCTTTGTTGATCGCCTGGCGACCGGTGTTCAGCGAGATATGGCCGTCTTCGCCTATTTCCAGGGTATCTTCCAGATAGCTGAAATCGTCTGAGGCAAATTCATTGTAGGTTATTGTGCCGCCCGGAACACATCCCGTGGTTTCATCTTCCGCCCGACCGGGCACAGTAACGGAAAATGTCCAATAAACCACCAAGAGCAACATCATGAACGGCGGCAGTGCAGCATTGCACTGAGACGTGTGTCGCCGCTGCCACATAACAATCCCCTCCGCTTGGATTGTCTACTCAATTCAGGAACGGAAACGCCTTTGTCAGGTCCTGTCCAACATCAGCCCTTAAAAGTCAGCCCCGTATGCACGCCAGCCATAAACATCTCCATCAAACTCTCCTTGTTCCGAATGGCTTTATCGAAGGATGCCGGTGTCGATCATGCCCCCGGATACTTTGCTTTTATCGTGAATGTTGGCATTGTTTTTGGTAGGACCTCCGCCTTCCTGGGCATAGTAGCCGAACTGCGCACCGGCCGCATTCGCCTGAATGCGGACCTCAACCGCCTGTCTCGCCCCCGCAGGAGCGAAACCCACACTTCGTATAATGATGACCTGATCGGTGTCGATGACGCTGCCGTCGCGCGTCAGATCCTCCGGATCCCTGGCAAAGACTTTGTAATCGCTGCTGCCGAGATCGATCAACCTTTCGTCCCACTGCGGGTCGCAATCTGCATCAAAACTAGAATCATCCTGGTCGGATGGATCGCATAACTTGGCGGAGGGAAACAAAAAATCCCAGCTCGGCTGCTGGTTCGAGCGAATCCTTGCCACGTTTTGTGGGTGAGAGGCAAAAAGGCCGGCCAGCTTCATGCGTGCATGCTCGATTCCTGCTTCTGCATTGCGGAAGGCCATCTCCGTCACTTTATTGTTGGCGGCAATGCGGGTTTCGATCACATTCTGTACACTGAGGGATAAAGCCACAACAGTGGAAGCCGCCATGACCAATATGGTAATGATCAGTGCCATTCCCGTATCGTTTCGTATCGGCTGAGATCGCTTCATCGATTGATCCATCGTGCCGGGTTACTGCATCGTGACGGCGGATAACGCCACCGATTGGCTCGTGTCTTTTTCTGCCCACTGGGTTGTGACGGTTATCTTGTTGAGGCCGCTCGCCGGGGCGTTGCTCTGAATAGTCCAGCTCTGGCTGAACGTGACCCCGTCCAAGGAGACCGTGCTGCTTCCGCCGGTGAGGGTGGCTGGGTCGGTAACCACAAGCTCATCG
>JAVEVM010000641.1:0-3443 GCA_034005055.1 Desulforhabdus sp.
ATCATCTGGCAGCAGTGTGCAATGAATCACAGAAGCGCCTGCAGCGTACAAGCCATCCCCTAACGGCCCAGCAGTCCCATCAACCCGATTATAATCAGGTAGATCGCAACAATGTAATTGAGCAGGCGAGGTATCAGCAGAATCAATATTCCTGAGATCAGAGCCACCAGAGGCTGTAAACCAAAATAGAGCTGCATATGGTTCTCCTTTTCTGATAAATCTGGAGCCGGCCAGGTATGCGGAGCCTTCTCTGAAAAAATCTGAGAAATTACCTCTGCAATGACAAACTACCTTCATTAACCCTAACGTCCGAATATTGTTTGTCAATGATAGGCCTCAGCCTTCATCTCAATAAACCGGTTGCACCTTGCCCGAATGACTCTTCGCAAGAAAAACGAAAACTTAAATTGACAAAGCGGCGTGATACGGGATAAGAAAGAAGCTCCAATCCCCGAAGCGTACAGAAAGGTTGTCACCACAGTGCTAGGATCCGACCGGCTGAGCCGCCGCAATGATTTGATCTGCGCAGCAGTGCAGACTGCCGCCAGTCTCAACAACAAGATGCAGAGAATCAATAAGGAAGGTTTCAGGAAACTGTTGCTCCTGGTTTTTGGCATCTTCATGATGTTCGATCCAATAAACACAAATGCCGCGCCCATGAGCGGCAGTCAGTTTTCAGCAGGTCCGATTACGACCCCTGAGCACCACGAAGTGGTGGATAAAATTGATTTAATTTTGCTGCACCGGATTTCCAAAGGCGAGCTGCAGACCACTGTTCTGACCAGAGAAGATCTGAGAAAAACAACGAGTGTGAATATCGACGGTTATGTGAGCGGGATTGTAGCCCTTTGCAGAGAAGAAATGATCATCTCTGCTGCAAACCGGAAAATGAACCGAATTCGCAAAAACCCGGACGGCTCCATTTCTCTTCAATACTACGGAAGAACTATGCCCACCGAGCTAATCCACCTGGACTCGAATACTCCTTCTTACGCAAAACATGCTGCTCAAATTGAAATAGATCGGTTCGGCACCAACCTGGCTGCTTGCGGCTACTCCTTGTTCCCCCGTATCAAAGGAGATTCCGTGAGCTCTAACGATCGATTTCTGCTCAGTTTTGAATGGCGAGACCAATCCTTTCAAATTCCCATCCAGCAGAGTGGTTTTTGCAGCCTTGAGTCTTCATGTGCCAGCCCGCAATATCCTGAAGGCTTTACTTTCAGATACATCGGGGATCGATTGGAGTTCCTTACCCAACAATCGGCGGATCTCGAAGAGAGGATTCGTGCCATCATGAGAGGAGCGGGATCGGTCGAAGAATTGTTCGATGCGCACCTGGTCAATCAAGTGACTATTCTTGACTATGAGGGTATTCGCAATGCCGTGGTGAGCGAAGAAATAGAAGGCATCTGGATCTATATCCGCACCTTGCAGGAGGAATCCTTGGCGGAGCTTGAGACCATTGCAGAGCATGAGGCGCTGCATAGGTTTGTTGAAGTGAGGAAGTTGTCAAAGGACACAAAGGTGCGTCAATTATTCGCGGATTTGAAAGGATATACTCCACTCTCCTCCGAAAGATTCTTTCTCATGATGGGCAGGGATGCCGTTCAAGAAAAAGTCGTACGGGAAGGTGCTCCGCCGTTGTTCTTTGCATTCATAGATGAAAAGAATTTTCTGGCGGACGGAAAGGGCGGACACTCGCACGAAAACGTATCAGAGTTTTGCGCTTCGTTTCTGCACTCCCTTATGTCCATCGACAGGCTTAAGCAAAACCTGGATCGGCCCGTGAGATTATCAGCCGGCACGGCCCAAGTTCATCATCTCAATTGGCAGAAAAAGAACCTCCTGCTCGATCATTACCTGAGAGCCATTGAAGTGTTTACGCGATCTGTAGCAAAACATGGTAAGGTTCCGGCTCTCCTGGTCGAATCATTGGAGAAAGTGCAACAGTTAAAGAATGCCGGACGCAACACCAGAATCTGACGGAATCCAAACGATTCGGTCAATCATATCGAGGCAAGTTTCCGTTATAAAAGACGTTTTGATAAAATTTGAACTTCTCGGCGGCTTCACCGATCCCTCTAATTGTAGACCGCAAAGGATCGTTGGAGATGTTCACCTCGACACCGAGCTCCCGGTAAAACAGATTCTGCCAGCCGTTCAGCAGTGCTCCGCCACCTGCCAGCCAGATTCCTTCTTCCGCCACATCAGATGTGGCATTGGGCGGCGCCTTCTCCAGAACTCGTTTGACTGCTGAAACTATGCTCAGAACCGGTTTGTGGATTGCTTCTCTGATTTCCTCGCCGGAAATTGCCAGTTCTTTTAACTCTCCCGTAATCTTATCCGTACCTCTGATTCTGATCTTCACCTTCTGGTCGGACTCATTGGCCGAGCCTGCCCTTATTTTTATGGATTCCGCCATAGTGGGGCTGATCTCAACGTTATACTGCTCGCGCACGTATCTGCAGATGGCATCATCGAGCTCATCACCGGCTATGCTCAGGGATTCGCAGCAGGAAACCGCAAAATTGCAGACCACCGCTACTTCGGTGGTTCCACCTCCAATATCGATTACCATTCGGCCGACCGGCTGATCAATGCGGAGTCCGGCGCCGATAGCCGCTGCGATGGGCTCCTGTACAAAGAAGACTTCGCCGGCGCCCGCCTTTTTGGCCGCCTCTGACAAAGCGCGCTTCTCTACCGGGGTTATTCCGACCGGCACCGCCAGTACGAACGCTTTGCGCATAAGCGAGAACCGTCTCGGCACTTTATTCAGAAACAGACGCAACATGGCGCTAAGCACTTCAAAATCTGTAATCACACCGTCCCTCAGCGGACGGAACATCTCGAATTCCGGTCCATGACGGTCAAAAAGCTTTTTGGCTTTTTCTCCCACTTCCACGACCTTGCGGGTATCTCTCTTTAACATAGCCACACTGGGCTCATCGACCATGAGCCCTTTCCCTCTCGAATATATCAACGTATTGGTGGTGCCAAGATCGATGGCAATGAGATCTCGCATAAATGAATTCATCAGTCGTCCTTGCATCTCTCAAACCCTTGAGAAAAAATGAGAGTACCTGAAACTATCCATAATCAAACGCTCGTTACTCGTTAAGTTAAGTTAATCAGACAATACGGATATTGCAGTAGGGTCAAACGCGTATTCGCTGAAAAAACGCCGTGTATTCGATAAAATTGAAGAGTAAGTCGGATTTTTGATCGGGTGTTACCCGAATCGAACAAAACGAAAGCCTGGCAGGCTCTTCGCGCCTGTCAGGCCACTTTATCTTGAAAGGTCGTTTTTAAACGGACCTTTTAACTCACATCAAAGCTTAGTAACCTTCTCTCTCAGCACCTGCGGGTGGCCTCTCCATCATCGGCTTGGAACCTTCGTGCTTCATCCCTTTATGTTCCATGCCCGGGCGCGCTCCTTCTCCGTA
>JAVEVM010000642.1:0-3439 GCA_034005055.1 Desulforhabdus sp.
CTGAGGAGCCTAGTTCGTTCATTCATTCATACTTCTTAAAGGAGTCCGGAGAATTCTAAAAAGTTCCGCGATTTTGCATCAAGTTCCAACCACCCGATTCATAGCTAAATTCTGGCTATATGTCAAAGCGTTTTGCCCCGGTAGCGGTGAAAACCTGAGGGGACTTTTGAATATCGTCGTTTCTGCAGCCAGGCAATAATTCGGCCTCTACGTCGTAGTCGTGGACGCGAGTAATTGTAGCCGGCACAATTGTGCCCATTCTAGCAGTGCCTTTGGTAATGATCACCGATCCGTCTACCTCCGGAGCTTGAATGGCAAGTCGCCCGGCCAGGAGCAAGTCCGTTTCAGGATGAAGACCCTCCACCAATACGGGCAAGTTCCTGCCCACCAGGTTCTTCAGGCGTCGGCGCGAGATATTCTTCTGCAAATCGAGGAGGACTTGGCGTCTGGCTTCCTTGACGTGGGCGTCGATTTGCATGGGAAGTCTGGCGGCCTGGGTGCCTTCTTCAGCCGAGTAAGAAAAAACCCCGATATGATCGAATTGGATCATCTCAACGAAATCAAGCAGGGCATTAAAATCGGCTTCCGTTTCTCCAGGAAAGCCGACCATTAGAGAGGTGCGCAAAGCGATATCTGGTATGATCGTCCTGATCATATCGATCACGGGCCGCACACCAAGATCTGAGGCACCGCGCCGCATCCTGCGCAGAATTGCAGGGACACAGTGCTGAAGAGGAATATCCAAATAATGCACCACTTTTTTAGACCGGGCAATAGTGTTCAGCAGGTCCGGAGTGATTCGATCGGGATAGGCATAAAGAAGGCGGACCCATTCGAGTGCTGGAAGGTCATCCAGCGACTCGAGCAGGCGCAACAATGCGCTGTGGTCTCCTCGATCCATGCCAAAGGCGGTACTATCCTGAGCTATCAGATTGAGCTCCTTCACCCCCTCAGAAACCAAACGTCGAACCTCGTGCAAAACGTCTTCGACGCTGCGGCTGCGATAGGGGCCCCTCAATGATGGAATTCGGCAAAAGGAGCAACGATTGCTGCAGCCTTCTGCGATTTTGAGATATGCGGTGTGCGGTGGGGTCGATCGCAGCCGGGGAGTCTGACTGGTTGGGAGCGCTTTAGGAGTGCTCATCCAGAGTCTATCACCGTTGCCTTTTTGCCGTTTCTTCAGGATGGCTGCCAGTTCGAGATAGTGGGAGGTACCGAGGAACAAATCCACCTCCGGTAGCAGATCCAACAGCTTTTTGCCATAGCGTTGCACCATGCAACCGACAACTACAAGCTCCTCGCACACGCTGTGTGTCTTGAGGGCTGCGAGTTGAAGGATTGCATCGATCGATTCCTGTACCGCACTTTCCAGAAAGCCACACGTATTGATGAGAATCAATGAGGCTTCGGAAGGCTCTAAAGAGAGCTTGAACCCGCAACGAATCAATTGGGGAGCAAGTGTTTCACTATCGACCAGGTTTTTTGCGCACCCAAACGTAACTATCGAAGCATACCGTTTCATGGAATCTCATTTCTAAACGCTAATCTGTGCAGAATCTATGCACCGTGGTCACATAACATTCCAAACGGGTAATCGGAAAGTCCAAAGTAAAATTCAAGTTGAAGAAGCACCTGTCGACGCGGAAGCAATGAAACGAATGCCGGGAAAGTCTGGTTTAAGACCTAATGAATCGGCCGTAGCGCAAACCTGCAGACGAAATTCGATCGCTCTCTAAAATTGCTGTGTACCGGGGTGGAAATTACCAATAGTAGCAAGTATAATGTTATGATCGCAGGAAAAAGTGGGTTCTTTGCGCTCAGGTTTTTTTGCGTCACTAAGTCATTGATAAGGAGAAACCGGATATGCCAAAAGAAAGGGCTCATGGTGGGCATTCAGCACAAGCACAATGCAGTGGCAGGAGTATGCCGAATCCGATGATGTGTAAAGAAGGAAGGGGGGATAGAAATTTTGCCTGTCAGCACTACGATGTCTGCTTGGAAAAGGCTGCCAAAGGGATGTGGAGCGGTTTCACCTGCAAGGAATGCGGCTACTTTTTTCAGAAAGAGGAAGAAGCCTGATCTTCGCAACCTAGCTGAAGTTGATCCTACCGCCCGGATGCACAATAAATAACCCGCCAAAGCAGGCGGGTTATTCATTTTTGGATTCAAGCTTACTCTGTTCCAGGAGGCGCAACACTCTCTTCGGTTGATTCATTAGCAGCGGATTGGGAAGGCTTTTCTTCCACTTTAGGCGCAGTGCTGGATTGCTCGGCCGTAACCGCCTGCTTTGCCTTTTTGGGAGCGGGTTGGGCATCCGCGGAGATGAGCTCAAGGATGCACATGGGGGAGGCATCCCCACGCCGGAATCCCACCTTGATTATTCGAGTGTAACCTCCAGGACGGTTTTGATAACGAGGCCCCAGTTCAGCAAACACTTTATGCAGCACCTGTTTTTCGCGGATCACCATAAGCGCCTGTCGCCGGGCGTGCAAGTCTCCCCGCTTGCCAAGTGTGATCATCCAGTCAGACCAACGACGCAGCTCTTTGGCCTTGGCAAGTGTTGTATAGATGCGCTCGTGCTGCAGCAAGGAAGTCACCATATTCCGAAACATAGCCGTTCGGTGGCTCGAAGTGCGATTCAGCTTTCTGCCCGATTTTCCATGGCGCATGGCTATTCCTGTTCCTTTCTTCGATCTTCAATCTCTTCGCGGCTTGGAAACTCTTCTACTTTGATCCCCAATGAAAGTCCCATCTCTGCCAGGATTTCCTTTATTTCATTGAGCGATTTGCGGCCAAAATTCTTGGTCTTGAGCATTTCGGCTTCGGTTTTCTGGACGAGCTCACCGATGTATTTGATGTCGGCGTTCTTAAGGCAATTGGCAGAGCGCACCGACAATTCAAGTTCGTCCACACTGCGGAACAGATTTTCATTGAAGGCAGGTTCTTCGCGAACTTCCTCTTCAGAAGTCTCCACCTGTTCTTCAAAATTGATGAAAACTGTGAGCTGGTCCTTTAGGATTTTGGCTGCATAGGCAAGGGCATCGTCAGGTTTGAGGCTTCCATCAGTCCAAATCTCCATGGTGAGCTTGTCGTAATCGGTGATCTGGCCGACGCGGGCCTGGGTGACATTATAATTGACTTTTCGAATTGGAGAGAAAATCGCGTCGATCGGGATAGTACCGATAGGCTGATTTTCATCGAAATTGCGGTCGGCGGGCAAATAGCCTTTGCCTTGTTTTATGGTGAGCTCCATGTGCAAACTGGCATCTTTGGCCAGCGTGCAGATGTGTTGTTGCTTGTTGAGCACATCCACCTGCCCGTCAACGCTAATATCGCCAGCCTTGACTTGTCCTTCCCCTTGTTTTTCAATTAAAAGCTGTTTGGGGCCTTCTCCCTGCATCTTGAAGCGGACTTCTTTCAGGTTCAAGATTACATCAGT
>JAVEVM010000643.1:0-3436 GCA_034005055.1 Desulforhabdus sp.
CCTCCGCCATTTGGGCCATTTGCAGGGCGTAGGCGCGCTGCAATTTGCGCAAATGATGATCGTAACCGCCGTTGGCGAGAAAATCCGCTATCGCCAGCTGAGGAGGAGAGCTGGTAGAGACGTTAGTGACCATTTTCAACTGCTCGATTTCCGCCTGATACCGTCCTGATGCAATCCAGCCGACCCTGTAGCCTGGTGCCAGAGTTTTGGAGAAAGACGAGCACAGCAGCACGATCCCTTTGCGGTCAAAGGCTTTGGCGACTATCGGGCGCTCCCTGGTGAAGGCGAGATCGCCATGAATGTCGTCCTCGATGAGCGGCACGTTGTGGGCCGACAGAAGCCGCACTAGCTCCATCTTCTTGCTGTTGGGCATCAGGCTTCCGATAGGATTGTTGAAGTTGAGATTAAAAAGGCATGCTTTGATGTTGTTATGCTCGATTGCATAACCCAGCGCGTCCAGACTGACACCTTCATCGGGATGGCACGGGATCTCCAGCGCCTGCAGTTCCAACTTTTCGATCACGAGCAGAAAATTGTAGTAGGTGGGAGATTCAACCGCAACCACATCCCCCGGTCGACAAGTGGCGCGTAAAGCAAGATGTACCGCCTCCAGACAACCCGAGGTGATGACGATTTCCTCTGGAGCTATGCTGCATCCCATGGTCAGGCTGCGCCGTGCAATCTGCTGGCGCAAGCGCTCGCAGCCGGGCGGGATGTCATAACTCACGCTTTGCACCGAATGTCTGCGTACCGTTGAGGCTAACATGCGATTCAACCGTTCGATGGGCAGGAAGTCGGGATTGGTGATGGCAGCCCCCAACGGGATAATACCCGGCCTGTTGGTGGCTTTCAAAATGGATAGCGAAATTTCACTATTGCTCACATTGGTGGGCTTTAACGTAGGCCTTGAAATGACCGGCGCAGAAGGTACGGCGGGAAGCTTACCGCTCACATAGAAGCCCGATTGCGGTCGAGCTGTTATCAATCCGCGGCTTTCCAACAGGCTGTATGCCTCCAGCACCGTGGTGACACTCACCTTGAACTGTCTGCTCAACGCTCGCACTGACGGAATTCGCTCGCCGGTTCGAAACACTCCCTGATCAATCGACATGCGAATCTTGTCAGCTATTTCCTCGTAAAGAGTCCTGCCCGTTTTCTCTCGTAGAGCTGCTTTCGTCATGAGCAAGCCATCCTTTCTCAAGAGCAAAGAAGCACAGTCACCAAGGAAAAATGCCATAACAGTTTTTTTATCCGCCGAACTGTTATGGTTACAATTTCAACTTTTTGCATCTGTAATTGTTTCACAAGAGGTCTATATTGTCATCCAGTTTCTTTTCATCGGTAAGGAGGTCAACGAGATCGGAGGAGAGAAAAATGGTCATCACTGTATCCCCTGGGGCGTTCGTAAGTATTGATCTAATCCGGCAGAAATGCTTGATTGAGTGTCTGGACGGAAAACTGTGGATCACCAAAACCGGCAATTTCAGGGATATTTGTCTGGAAGCCGGCGGAAAGTGTGAGCTTTCCGGCAGCGGCAAGATTGTCATTGGAGCCGTAGCCGGTGCGAGTATCGGAATATCCGGTGAGTCCGGTTTTGTTCTGAACGTCAAAGAAATTGCCGGAGTGATGATGCGCGATTTGACTAAACCCGGAATTTCACATCGCTTCAGCGCCTCGGGCAAGTACAATCCGTTTCTCGATAGGTGCTGTTAAACAGTATTCACACCTTGCAGGAGCAGGCATGGCAGCGGCGTACCGATCTTTGGAAGGACTCCTGTGCGGAGCAGCGGCTTTCCTGATTTGGGGAATAAGCCCCATTTACTGGCGCACCCTTCATGATGTCCCCGCTTTTGAGATTCTGATGCACCGGGTCGTCTGGTCTTTTCTTTTTCTTGCCCCCCTGGTGCTGCTGCAGCGGCGTTGGGGTGAATTCAAAGCGGTCCTGCAAAACCCTCGCGCTCTTTTGATCCTGTCGACCACCACGCTTTTGGTGGCATGCAACTGGTTGATCTTTATCTGGGCCATCAACAATGGTCATGTGCTGCAGACGAGCCTCGGCTACTTCATTAATCCTCTTCTGAGCGTCCTGTTGGGCATGGTCTTCCTGCACGAGCGGCTGCGGCCGCTGCAGGCCGTCTCTGTTCTCCTGGCCGCGGCAGGGGTGCTTTATATGACTCTCAAACTGGGGGTGTTGCCGTGGATTGCGCTGTCTCTGGCAGCCTCTTTCGGTTTATACGGGCTGGTTCGCAAGGTGGCGCCGGTTAGCCCACTGGTTGGACTTACCATTGAAACCCTGATTCTGACACCTCCGGCGCTCGCCTACCTGGTTTACCTGGACCGCATCGGAACGGGTGCATTCATTCGCCTGGGCCTGAGAATGGATTTCTTGTTGATGGCATCCGCTTTGGTTACAGCGCTTCCTCTCCTGCTTTTCAATCTGGGAGCTAAGCAGCTCCACCTGTCGACAGTCGGCTTTCTGCAGTATATTGTGCCGAGTTGCTTCTTCCTGTTTGCCATTTTTGTATTTCGTGAGACTATCTCCATGGTTCAGGTGTGGACGTTTATACTTATTTGGGCCGCTCTGGCAATTTATTCAACAGACTCTATGATTTTTTATAAAATGCGAGTAAAGACCAGTATGGCAGGGCTGTCATCGAGAAAAATTTAACATGCGGCTTTCTGCCGGCGGAAGCGATCGGACCATGTAGCTTGATTTTGCTGAACGATTGAGGAGAACCCATGGGAGAACCTATTCAGATCAAACGACACGGCAGTATTGCCGAGATCATGCTGAACCGGCCCCAAGCCTATAATGCCCTTAACGACGGCTTGGTAGCGGGTCTTGCGGAAAATCTGACCATGCTGGCGACCGACAATGAGACCAAAGGAATCGTTCTGGTGGGCCAAGGCAAGGCCTTTTGCTCCGGCGGCGACCTCAAGTGGGCCAGCAGCTGCTCTGAAGGTCCGAGCCGCTCGTTTCACGCACTGGCGGGACGCTTTCATCTTGCCGTAATGGAAATCCGCCGCATGGCCAAACCGGTAATAGCTGCCATCAATGGAGTGGCTGCCGAGGCCGGCTTTTCCCTTGCTCTCGCCTGTGATTTCCGGATCATGGAAGCGTCGGCCATTTTGAAGCAAGCTTATACTTCCAACGGATTGTCCATCGATGGAGGCGGCACCTTTACTCTGCCCAGAATGGTCGGACTCGCCCGCGCTCTGGAAATTGTTGCTTTTGACCGCTCAATCAGTGCTCAGCAGGCACTGAGCTGGGGGCTGGTAACGAAAGTTGTTGACGATGGCAAGGCACAGGCTGAGGCAATCGAAATGCTGAATGACTTAGCCACGAGGTCCTTGAGCTCTTTTGGCGCTTCCAAGAAATTGCTGAACGATTCTTTCAATCAGAGTTTTGAGACGCAGCTGGAGCTGGAAAGGGAAG
>JAVEVM010000644.1:0-3435 GCA_034005055.1 Desulforhabdus sp.
GAGACCCAGAATGTCGCTGGGTGCATGCCGAGGAACAAAGGGGAGTACTGGATATAATTGAGGGCGCTGGGTAGTCTCCATTCGAGGACCCCATTACTCCATAGGAGGGGATTTAGACCCACACGATGAACTTTCTTCACCTTGTTGATTTTGCACCGCTAAGTTTACGAAGATGGATTGCCGCAACGCACTCTTTTCCTTCGTGCTTCTTCGTGCTCTTCGAGTTTAATAATAAAACTGCAAAGGCACAGTGATTTATAAGTTTTTCTCGTACCTTTGTGTTGGTTTTTCGGAACTTCCCTTGATTTTTTTGCCGGTTTTCTGGATAACTAGCTACTGTTTATATGGAAACTTCATGGCGACGGAGAATCATGAGCGAATACCTTCAGTTCAAAAGAAAAATCGAACAGCGGCTGGAAATCATTGAAGAAACAATTCAGGAGCTTTTACAGTTCAAGCTGGTGGAAAAATCTGTGGCATCCCGCTGGAGAGATCATTTAAGCCAGGTGCAGGATTCCCTCGAAGACTCTTTGCTGCGCACTGCGGTGGTAGGTTCGGTCAAATCGGGCAAAAGCACCCTGATCAATGCTCTCGCCGGCAAGGACCTTTTGAAGCGTGGCGCCGGCATTATCACCGCTTTTATCACCCGCATACTGACCAATGGCGAAGTTGGAGGGTGGGTCGAGCTCAAGCCCTGGCCCCAAATCGCCGAAGAAATGAATTCAGCTCTGCGCATGCTGCCCATATCTCAGGAGGAGATGGGCGACCAAGAGCAACTGGATGTGCGTCGATCAGAAGATCGCAAACGATTAAGAAAATGGCTGGAAAAGACTCAAACCGAATGGCAGCAAACGAGAGGACAGCTGGATCCGAATTTTATCCTGCTGAATGCCTATCTGGAAGGATACAGCCATTTGCATAAAAACGTCGGTGACAGTGTCAACCGACTCATCTTCGACCAACATTCCCTTTCCCAGCATCAGCGTTATGTCGGCCAGGAAGGGCAGGCGGTTTATGTGCGGGATATGGAGCTTCATTATCCGGTTCCCTGGCTTGGCGAAAAGATCGAAGTTGCCGACTGCCAGGGCAGCGACTCTCCCAACCCTCTACATCTTGCCCTTCTGCAGCAATATCTGCTGAAATGCCACTTCATCCTGTATGTCATCAGCAGCCGGACGGGTCTGCGCGAAGCGGATTTCAAGCTGCTCGATTTCATTAAGACGCTACGAATGTTTCCGCAGACGCTCTTCATTCTCAATGTCGATCTGGATGTCCACAGCCATGAAGAGGATCTTGAGCAGCTGGCGCATCGGGTGCGCACGGAGCTCAGCTGGATCGTGCCAAATCCTCAGCTGTACGTCTTTTCTGCGCTCTACCACCTGGTGCGGGAACTGAAGGGTGCAGCCCCGCAGCGCGATAAACGCCGTCTTTCTCTTTGGCGGGAAGACCCTGCCATGGCTGATCGAACCCAGCAGGGGTACAATAGCTTCAGGGAAGACATGGCGCAACGGATTGCCAGCCAAAGGACGCGCGTCCTGCTCGGCAGCGGACTCAGCCGGATGGCCATGGTGGCAGGAAGTGACAACGATACGACGCGTGCTCATAAAAGGTTCATGGATCAGAATTTGGGCAGCCTTAAAGAATCCACCAAGCATCTCAAAAACAAACAAAAAGCCTTACAGGGTACCCTCGGAACACTGGAAAACGCCATAGCGGGACTCAAGGAATCGCTTCGCAAGGAACTGGACAACGCTGTTGGCAGTTATTTTGATCTGAGCTACGGTCCCATCATCAAGGAAACCTTGGACATGGTCGAGCACTACCCGGTCGATCCACAGTATCAGAAGGATTTGTCGGATTATCGACAGTTGCTCCGCCAACTTCATCGCTTCTATCTTGAATTCAGACAGTCGCTGGCCCGTTATCTGATAGAAAAAGTAAACCTGAGAGTGATCGAATTTGCCAAAGAGCAGGAGGAATTTCTGCAGGATCGACTCCAGCATTCATCGCGCGCTTTCTGGTCTCTTTTTACCACCGCACTGGACGATTACCGCAAAGAGCTGGCCCGGTTCGATATCGATTTACGTATCAGTTGCGCGACTGAAGACCATAGCTGTCCTGCCATGGAAAAGATAACACCGCCGTCGTTTAGCGCATTCGTGGATGAGCAAGTGGTGGGCCGGGGGACGCTGCTGATGAAATTCGGGCTCGGCAGGTTCACACGCTTTCTGAATCAACTCAAGTCTCGGATCGGCAGGCGAAAAAGCTCAACTCCAGCCGCATCCGAGGAAAACCAAAGTTTTCAGGAAGCGGTCAGCCTGGTGAAATCGGAAACCAAATCTGAGCTCATGTACGATTTCAGGGATTATCGACAGAACTTCAAATATGCTTACCTTTACAAGATCCTCGATGAAGGAACCCAACATCTGCTGGAAGCTTTCCAAAGCCGCGCCGAAATGGCTCAGCTGGACTTTGCCAATCTTCTCAAGCAAAGCGAAGTGGAGGGAGAAGAACGGCAGAGGATGATGGATACACTGACCCGCATAGGGCAGATCAGCGAAGCGCTGGTTGAGGAACTGGACGGCTTCAGGTGTGCTGTTAACCTGGAATGGCTGTCATCAGAAATTGAGAAGCCCGCTGCAATGGCACAAGAGGCGTCAAAATCTGCAGATATGCATTAGGGGCTGATCCGTCCGACACTTTGATGTTCACCGGTTGACTCCCGAACCTTTTATGAGAGGCGGTTCCGGTAGTCCTCGTAGCCGAATTCTCGAATGATCTTCACGCGCTTATTTGAATCCCGAGTGGCAATCGAAGGCAGACGGACACCGTTGATTGTGTTGTTCTTGACCATTGTGTAGTGGGCCATATCGAGAAAAATCAGCCTGGAGCCTATTTCGAGCGGTGCCGGAAAAGAATAGTCGCCGATAACGTCCCCTGCCAGGCAGGTCAGACCACCAAGCCTGTAAGTGAAGGGGTACTCTCCGGGGTTGCCCGCCCCCAGAATTTCGGGTCGATAGGGCATTTCCAGCACATCGGGCATGTGAGCGGCCGCCGAAGTGTCCAGTATGGCGACTTCCATTTCGTTGTGGATGATATCCAGCACGCTGGCCACCAGCACACCGGTATTGAGGGCTATGGCTTCACCCGGCTCGAGATATATGTCCAGCGGATACCGGTTCCTGAAATCGACTATCAATCGGCACAGGAGCTCGACATCATAATCCTTTCGGGTGATGTGATGCCCGCCGCCAAAATTGACCCACTGCATCTGCTTAAGATATCTTCCAAATTTCTCTTCGAATACCGCCAGAGTCCTCTCCAGTGAATCGGCATTGAGCTCGCAAAGATTGTGAAAGTGCAGACCGCTGAGGCCGGCAAGGTTCTGCTCTTCGAAATTCTTCATGGTCACTCCCAGCCTGGAAAAAGGTCCAC
>JAVEVM010000004.1:0-16078 GCA_034005055.1 Desulforhabdus sp.
ATAAGAATCCTTCAATGATCTTTGATCGAACAAATTATAAGCCCAGTTCCTGCAATGTCAAGCCTTTCTAATCCAAGAGACCAAGCATTTGAAAAATGTCAGATTAGAGCTCTCTTCATCAGCTGAAAACGTTCGTTCGCGGCTCACTTTTGCGTTTACGCTTCTCTGTAGATGATTTTTCAGCCGGATGCGGTTCAGGTCGGTGACCGGAGCTCTGTAGGGCTTAACCGCACCGTTCATGGTAGCTTCGGGATCAAAGAGGAGATCGAGCACGTGGCTTACGGGAGCCAAAGGCTGCAGTAAATTGACGCAGCCGGTACAATAGGTGATTATTCTGCTGTTTCCTGCCTGCCTTGCACGTAAAGCGCCCCATTGCTTGGCCAGATGATGGGCGACAAAGCCGACCGCTCCACCTTCTCCGCAGCAAATGGTTTTCTCCTTTTCGTGCGGCATTTGCTCGATCTTCAGCCCTTTTGCGAGAACGAGCAGGCGGGTGGCTTCATGGACCCCGGCATCGTATCGGATTGCACATGGATCGTGAACGCAGACCGTGCCTGAGACGGTTTTATTATTGGGCAATCGGCTGTCTGCGAGAAGCTCGTAGACCGTCTGCGTCTTCAGCGGGGCACCGTAATCGCTGAAAGTCCTGTAGCAACTGGGGCAGACTACGATGACTTTGCGAACTCCATGATCGATCAGGAACTTTATCATTTCGCCGAACATCGCCTTGAAGTAGAGCTGCCTGCCCAGGTCATGTGATGGTTTGGTGCAGCAGTCAAGGACAATGCCCAGCGAGGGCATGAGCTTTTGGAGATGTTCAAACAAGCGCCGTGTGGTCTTCGGCCGAGTGCCCGGCAAAGCGCATCCGGGAAAGAATACGGTGTCGCATTTTGCCGGAAGGGCATAATAGGAATAACGGCGAGATGTTCCGCGTTTTTCATATGCTAACAGAACGCGGTGCTTGAGCTTGATGATTTCGGGAGTGCGCGCTAGGCTTTCTTGCCGCATCCGCAAAAACATTCTGGCCGGATGGAGGTTCACTGGACAAACGGAGCCGCAAAGCCCACACAGACTGCATTCAAACGGCATCATCCGATCGGCAAGTCTGTCTGCATCGTAATTATCGGCAATTTCTTTGGGCTTTCCATGTTTTTGTAGAAACGCACATTCTTTTTTGCATAATGTGCAATTGATGCAGATCTGCGAGACCAACCTCAATTCATAAGCCAGGGTTGGTTCCTTTTGAGCATCATGTGGCTCAAGTGTTAACATCCGGTTTGCCATCCGGTTGTCAATCTGCCGGGTATAGAATGATTAGAATTTCAGATCTCATCTGCAGTACATCCAAAACGTTGCACACGCTAAACTTCCTCGTCATTCCTGGAGACGACTTCCAAGTGTCGTCGCCCATCAGCCATACATTCACAGGAATTTTCCAAATTTCGGATAGACAATGCTCCAAATTTCCAGGCAATTCCATTGCTCAGTGGTATCCTCCCAAACCGGCGCTAACTGCCTCGACGGCGTATTCGTCCACGGACTTCTCCATCATGGCTCACTCTCTATCCTACTATTGACATGGCACTGACGGTTGCAGAGCAGCCCTGCAAAAGTCCACCAGGTGTTCTTCTATTTCTTTTAGGTGGATGGATTCAAAAAGGCGCATACGTACTGCACCTGTTATGAGCCCCAGGATCAGCATGGTGCTCTCCTCAACCGAAACCGTGCGAATAGAGTGATCTTTGGTGCCAAGCGTGATGGCGATTCTTAGTAGTTCGATCATCTTATCGTAGATTTTTTTCATTTCGCCCCGACAGGGATCACCCACGTGCGGCATCTGATAGGGATTATTGCGATGTATGAAGTCGAATTCCGTCTCCATGGTTTCATAGAAGTGGCAATAGAGGCGAACCAATCGCAGTGCCATTTCCAAGCCTTGCTCGTTAGATGAAAACCTGAATTCTGTTTCCAGCTCGCTCAAAAAGCTCTCCCTAATACCCTTAAACAATTGGAATAGTAAGTCTTCCTTGTTGTCAAAATGACGGAATATAGCTCCCTCCGACACTCCGGCAGCCCGCGCAATTTCAGAGACTGGAGTGGCATCATAGCCTTTTTCAGCAAACAGTCGTGTTGCCTCTCGCAGGATTGCTAATTTGCGTTTTGTCATCGGACCTCTCAGTTTTTTATTGAGATTTTGACATGAAGATGTTCTAGTGTAAAGCGAGTAGCCACTCTCTAAAATGGTATACGATTGTAGCTGATATGAGAGTACCCCTTTTCTAAGAGGCCATGGTAATCGAACAACAACACAAAAGGAGACTCATATGGACTATGTACTGCCACTGGGACTATTGGTTGCCATTGCGGTTTTGGTTGTCTTGTTTTTTGTCAAACAGGCCAAAGACAAGAAAGTCTGAGCTGTTCTTAAAGTGAAATTACGGTGCTCTAAGATTCATGCTGGAATCCACCCTAGAGGCACTGAGAAGAAGGGGAGGCTTTTCCCCCTTCTTCTACTCCGAGCGACCTTGCAGAACTGAATGCCCCACCTGGCCTACTTCCCGCTCAGGTTTCTCCGTCAGGGCCCTCAATCAACACTGGGGTGACATCAATTCTATCGTCTTTTTCTCGCTCTTTGGCACTCGAAGTGTATCAAGCAGGGATTGAGGCGTTGCTTTGTCTTTTCGAGAGAACCGGCCCAGGCAATAAAATGTTTTTTGGCGTATTCTTTCGTTTGACCGATGACAAGGAGAAGGGTTATGGTAGATTATTGCTCTTCAACTTTTCGGTGGGAGGCCTGTTCTGATTTCACTTCTACTTGGGGGGGCGGTTCCGTGATGGGAGCGAGTTGCTGGCGTTCCTGTCTTTCCTGTGCCAGTAGGCGGCGCACATTGAAATATGGCTTAAGCATGATCAAGAGCCCTAGACATAAGCCCGCCATGCCCGTCAGCAACAAAAGCGAATATAATTTCAAACTCCATTTCAAATGTTCCTTGATATAGAGATTGAGCTGAAAATCCAAAGGGCGCACAAAAGTTGGGATATTTTGCCAGAAGAACAGCCCGACGATCAAAAGGATCAAGCCGCCTGTGACTAACTTAAAAACTTTCATTAATCCGTCTCCTTTGCAAAATGAGGTCGCAGTTTGGCATAGGTCTGTTTGAGATGCTCCGGTATGCTCCTCACGTCGCCGAATACCGTGAGAAAATTGGTGTCCCCCTGCCAGCGGGGTACTACGTGAAAATGAAGATGGTCCTCAACTCCAGCACCGGCGGCTGCTCCCAGGTTCAAGCCGATGTTAAAGCCATTGGGGCGCATGATTCGCTTTAAAATGATCGTGCAGATCTTGATCCAGTGCATGACAGCGATCATCTCATCTTGATTGAGCTCATCCAGGTTCGCCAAATGTCTCCAGGGAGCGACCAACAAGTGTCCGTTGTTGTAGGGATATTTGTTCATCATCACCATCGCCAATCGACCTCTATGAAGAATGAGCCGCTCCTCATCGGAAAGACCATCGCCTTCCGGACAGAATATGCAATAAGGCTCTCTTTTGCCTAAAATATATTCAATCCGCCAAGGTGCCCATAAGTTTTGCATGAGCTACTCCACCACAATGTAGCCAGATGGTTATATTTCGAATTTCCCACGCTTATGTCGCTCTCACAGATTCCGAGCAAAGGCCATCTGCCGGGCTGCAACGGTTGATGAGCTTCTTTCTGCGCAGTGTCGCTACTATAGCAACGCCTTATAAAAACTCAAGATATTTTTGGGTCGCGATGAGTGGCAGAGAGCGGTTCATGCCGAACTTGGAGGTACAAGCTCAATATCACCCCAAATTCCCATCTTGTCTCTTATCATGATGAGGACCCCCTGGATGGACGGAATTGCAGGTGCTGTCTCGAGGGCCTTCCGGATGTCGGCGGGAGTGCGGACGAGATTGGCCAATGCTGTAGCCGCAGCGTCGGCAAACGCTCCATCAGCTGCTATCACGGTCACGGCGTCTGCCTTGCCAAAGCTCAATGAATGTCCGATCCTTCCCGAAGAGGTGCATATGCTCAATGGAAACCGGTCGGCGGCAAAACGCAATGCGATTTTGCCGCTGAACGGCGATGTGGGCTCAACATAGATCCCCACGGTAGCCTCTTCCTGCAGATCGAGAGAGCAGTCTCCTCCGTTTTCAACAATGATGGCAGAATGGAGAGCTTTGAGGTCGGCGGCCACAGCCTGGGCTATGGCTCCAGCCACAGCAGCCATGGGACCCACGCCTGCCACGTTGGAGGCCTGCAGCATTTTTCGGATGAGCTCCGGCGCGGAGGGATCGTCCGGAAGGGGTGTGAGTGATTTTAGAAACCGGGGAGTGCGCGAAATATATTGATCCAACTGGTAACGGAGATTTAAAACGATGTCTGTGGCTTCATCTCTCAAGTCCTTTTGAGCACGAATCCAAAGGTCTGTTTCTCTATATTTTGTCTGAAACGAAAACCAGCCGCTTTTGCTCTGATGGTGATATCGATAAAAGCGGTGGCTTTTTCCTGGTTTTTCTTCCATTGCTGGGTCCCGGCGGCTGTATCGTGCAAAATCGCAGCAGGATCAAAGCTCTCCCTGCCGATGAGGTGTATCATTCCCACTCAATGGTGCTGGGCGGTTTTGAGGATATATCATAAACAACACGGTTGACACCGTTCACTTCATTGATGATGCGGTTGGAAATCTTTTGCAGTAGCTCGTAGGGAAGCCTGGCCCAATCCGCGGTCATGGCATCGACGCTTTCCACCACCCGTAGAGCAATTACTTGGTCGTAAGTTCTTTCATCCCCCATTACGCCGACCGAGCGGACCGGCAGTAGAACGGCGAATGCCTGCCATACTTTGTCGTACCATTCCGAAGCTTCCATCTCCTCCATCACGATGGCATCGGCTTCCCGCAGTATTTGCAGATTTTCTCTGGTTGCCGCGCCGAGCAGGCGAATAGCCAGGCCCGGTCCCGGAAATGGATGGCGCATAATGATTCGCTCGGGCAGGCCCAGCTCTCTGCCGACAAGGCGCGCCTCGTCTTTGAAGAGTTCTCGGAGTGGCTCAATAAGCTCCAGTTTCATTTTTTCGGGAAGTCCGCCCACATTGTGATGTGTTTTTATGGTCGCGGACGGGCCTTTGAAGGAAACGCTCTCAATGACATCGGGATAAAGAGTCCCCTGTGCCAGGTACTTGGCATTGGTCAGCTTTGCCGCTTCATTTTCGAACAGCTCGATAAAAAGATTTCCGATTATCTTGCGTTTTTGTTCCGGATCATTGACGTCCTGCAGCTTTTGTAAGAAAAGATCGGCTGCATCCAGGTAGATCAGGTTCATTTCAAAATGGTCGCGAAATATACTGCGCACGCTTTCGGCTTCCCCTTCACGCAGCAAACCGTTGTTTACAAATATGCAGTGGAGCTGGGGGCCAATCGCATTGTGCAGCAGTGCTGCCACCACCGAAGAATCGACTCCTCCACTCAGTGCACAAATCACCCGGTCTTTGCCGACGCGCTCCCGGATAGCGAGTGTTGCCGATTCCACAAACGACTTCATGGTCCAGGTGGAATGGCATTTACAGATCCGATACAGAAAGTTTTCCAGAAGGGTCTTGCCGCACGGGGTATGGACTACTTCAGGGTGGAACTGCACCCCATAGAAGTGACGCTGCCGGTCCGCCATTGCTGCAACGGGGGAGTTCTCGGAGACAGCAAGAACCTCGAAGTCCAACGGGAGGCTGAGTACGCGGTCGCCGTGGCTCATCCATACACGTACATCTTTGGCCTCGATATCACGGAACAGCTCGCTGTCATTAACGAGGTCGATGGTCGCAGGTCCGTATTCACGACGGAGCGCCCTTTCGACCTCGCCATCGAGTTGATGAGCCATAACCTGCATGCCGTAGCATATGCCCAGAATGGGGACTTCCAATGAGAAGATTCGGGGGTCGGGGAGAGGGGCTTCTTTCTGATAGACGCCGGCCGGCCCCCCGGACAGTATAATCCCTCGGGGCTCGAAAGACTGTATTTGTGCCATGGTCATGTTGAAGGGGTGAATTTCGCAATATACATGGCTTTCCCTGACACGTCTGGCAATGAGCTGGGTGTATTGGGAGCCGAAGTCCAATATCAGTACACGTTCTTCGTGTAAATGGTTCCACTGCATTAGAGCGCCCTCGAGTCTTTATTAAGCTTATGAATCACTTCAAATCCACCTGGTAGTTGGGAGCTTCCTTGGTGATAATAACATCGTGCACGTGGCTTTCCCGCAGCCCTGCCGCGGTTATCCTCACCATGCGAGCATTGGTCCGCAGCTCCTCCAGGTTACGGCAGCCGAGATAACCCATGCCCGATCGCAGACCGCCGATGAGCTGATGCACACTGGCGGCGAGAGGTCCTCTATATGGCACCATACCCTCAATGCCCTCCGGAACCAACTTGGCATGCTCTAGAACCTCATCCTGAAAATACCGGTCGCGACTGCCTTCCTTCATTGCACCCAACGATCCCATGCCCCTATATACCTTGTAGCTGCGCCCCTGATAAAGAACAGTCTCTCCCGGGCTTTCATCGGTACCGGCAAAAAGGCTGCCGATCATAACACTGCTCGCGCCAGCGGCTAGCGCTTTAACAACATCCCCGCTGAATTTAATACCGCCGTCGGCGATTATCGGAACATCATAATCCATGCCGACCGGTGCACATTCCGAAATCGCCGTGATCTGAGGTACCCCTACTCCGGCAACGATTCGGGTCGTGCAGATCGAACCGGGTCCGACTCCGACTTTGATTGCGTCGGCACCTGCTTCGATAAGGGCTTGCGCCCCTTCGGCCGAGGCCACATTGCCAGCCATCACCTGCAGCTGGGGATATTCGGCCTTGATGCTCTTAACCATTTCTATGACGTTCTTGGAGTGGCCGTGAGCACTGTCCACCACTATCACGTCCGCGCCAACGCTGTGCATGGCTCGAGCTCGTTCGAGCATGCCTTTCCCGACTCCAACGGCAGCACCAACCCTCAATCTTCCCAGGTGGTCCTTACAGGAATTGGGGTACTTCTTTACCTTCATTATGTCTTTTATGGTGATCAAGCCTCTCAGTTTGCCAGCCTCATCCACCACCAGGAGCTTCTCGATTCTTTTGGTATGCAGGAGCTTTTTGGACTCTTCCAGAGAAATTCCCATAGGTGCGGTCACTAGATCCGTCTTGGTCATGACCTCGGAGACCTTCAGATTCTGGTTTGTCTCAAAACGGAGATCTCGATTGGTGATGATTCCGACCAGTTGTCCATGCTTGACAACCGGCACGCCGGAGATGCGATAGCGCGACATTAGCTCGAGAACATCGGAAATCTTTTGATCCGGTTCTACTGTTACCGGATCGACGATCATGCCGCTTTCCGATTTCTTCACTTTGTTGACTTCCTGAGCTTGCCTCTCGATTGACATGTTACGGTGAACGATGCCAATGCCGCCTTCTCGAGCGATGCTGATGGCGGTGTCAGCCTCGGTTACCGAATCCATTGCCGCGCTGAGTAGAGGAATTCGCATTGGTATTTGTCTGGTCAGTCTGGTTTCGAGATTTGCCTCTTGCGGTAATATTTCAGAATATCTCGGAATCAGTGAAACGTCATCAAAGGTAAGCGCTTCTTTAATTTCGGAATGCTCATTTTGCATAGAATTCTCCGTGCCTGTCGTTGCAGATTGGTCGACCTTATTCAGTGATTGGGCGTCTACTCTTTTGCCAGTACCATGTCAAGGGAGTACGCAGAGTTTGGGGTATTTTACATTCTTTTTCGATTAGATCCAGCAGGAGACCCTCGAGAAGACCGGCATCCGTCACGGTAAATTGTTCTAGCTTCAAGTTGTCTAGAATTCCTGCGACTATGAGAGCCCCACCCAATATAATGTCCTCTCTTCCTTTTTCCAATCCTGGAATTCCTTGTCGTGACTGCGCCGAAAGAGATGCCAGCCGATCAATCATACTGTGGAGCCATCTCCTGCTTAATACTAGGCCGTTCACTCGATAAGGCTCGTAACTGACCATCTGTAAATAGATCGCCGCAAGCGTGGTCACGGTGCCGGCAGTGGCAACCACCAGAAGATCTTCCGAAGCGAGGGTATGAGCCAGGAGATACCGAGTCACCCTTTCCAGGACCGGTTCAATCTCGCAGTGAATGGCATTTATCGCAGTATCAATCGCTCCTTTGGTCGGCGGATCACCTGGAAGGTATTTTTCCGTTATAGTCGCTGCTCCGATAAAGACACTCTGGTCCCAGACGGGCTCGGATTGCTCCGGATCGATAAGCAAAAATTCTGTGCTGCTGCCGCCCAGGTCGAACAGCAGAATCCTATGCGGGGTAGCGGAAAGGACGCTCAACATTCCCTTGGCCGAAAGCATGGCTTCGGTCTGTTCGGATAGAATCGAGATGCTTAAGCCGGTGAGTCTCTTGGCGTTTATCCTGAATTCGTCAGTGTTGGCGGCTCGTCGCAAAACGCCGGTAGCTCCGCATACAAAAGAGCTTACCTCATGTTGCACCAGAAGCTCACGGAATGCTTTGAGCACATCGAAGCTCTGTTGCATGCTTGCCCTTGAAAGCTTTTCTCCTCGCTGGAAGTTCTTTGCCAGCCGAGTTATGGCCCGTTCCACCCGAACGGGTGTCAGCTTTGTGCCGTTTACCATCTCGGCTATGAGTAGCCGAATCGTATGGGAGCCGATATCAATCGACGCGAATCAAGTATTGCCTGTAGTTGCACTTTCAGCCAATCATTGGCTCCTTTCTGGTCTTGACATGGGAACTTTGTTGAGCTTATGCTTCAATCGTACGCACTGACGATGACGGATCGTGTAATGTCGTTTGTCGGTTTACCACTATCTCCATCCCAAGGCCTCCCGTGATGTTAATGCCCGAGGAGTCGATTGCCATGCCCTGGGACTTGCGGCCCTGATGTCTACAACACCATGCCAGGGAGGATTGCCTATGATTATAGAGATCAATTCGGAACATCCTGAACCGAGAAAGATCAAACAAATTGCGGAGACTCTGGCCAAAGGAGGAATAATAGCATATCCCACCGATAGTTATTACGGCATTGGATGCGATCTTTTCAACAAGGAATCCATCGAGAGAATCTACCAGCTGAAAAGAAGATCGCCGCATCAGCCCTTCAGCTTCATCTGCAGCGATCTCAAAAACATCAGCGAGTACGCACAAGTCACCAACTATGCTTATAAAACAATGAAGCGCCTGTTGCCAGGTCCGTATACGTTTATCCTGGAAGGCTCGCGCCTGGTACCAAAAATCATGTTGACCAAACGCAAAACTGTCGGCATCCGCGTGCCTGATCACGCGATCTGCCTTGCTATCGTCGAGGAGCTGGGGCATCCGATAATAAGCACCAGCGCCACTGATCCTGAGACCAGCAACATTTTAGAGACTCCTCAGGAAATCAGAAGCAAACTGGGACATGCTCTTGACCTGATCATCGATGGAGGCATGGTGAATGGCAAACCTTCAAGCGTTATTTCACTAATCGATGATACTCCTGAAGTGCTGAGAGAAGGGGCCGGAGACGTCGCAGCTTTTCAGACGTGAAGCATTTTGCCTGGATGGGGCAGGCCAGAAGCTTGCCCACATTCACGCAAGCAATCCGTCTAAACCTACCATGGAGCCAACGGAGCCTGATAACGGACACAGTTAAAACTGGAACTGTAGCTCTTTATCTGGCTGCTCAACTCAGTTCCGAGCAACCATCCAAGGATTGAAAACTTCTTTTTCTTGGCATAAATCAACTTCGGCTCTCCTACTATTTTCCCCATCGTTGCCGCAGTTCTGAGGGCATCCTCGAAATTGCCGAGCTCGTCAACCAGACCCAAGGCTTTTGCCGATTCACCCGTCAAAATGCGGCCATCGGCTACGCCACTGATTTTCTCCGGGGAAAGATTGCGCCCCTGGGATACATCTTGAATAAACTGGCGATGAACTTCATCGAGGGTTGTCTTCAGAAGCGCTTTTTCCTCTGCAGTCATTTCTCTGTCAGGATTGCCCAAATCTTTGTATTGACCGGTTTTTATTGCCGTCATGCTGTAGCCGATTTTTTCAAAAAAACCCCGTAAATTAGGATAATAGACAATGACACCGATACTGCCGGTGACTGTTCCAGGACTTGCAACTATGCGACTGGTGGCCGAAGCTATATAGTATCCGCCAGACGCCGCCACCGCTCCCAATGAAGCAACCACCGGCTTGGTGTCGCGGGTACGCTTTAGCTCACGGTACAGCTCCTGGGAAGGTCCTACAGCTCCTCCCGGAGATTCAACCCTCATTACGATGGCCTTCACATTGGGGTCTTTGCGAAATTTGACCAGATCTTTCAAGGTCTCCTGGACATCATCGATCATTCCTTCGATTTCAATCAGACCAATTCTGTTGGGCCGGGCTAATATCTGGATTTCGGGAAAGACCAGCCAAAGCAGAGCTCCAAGGAAAATCAGAAGGAGAAATACCAATGCCAAAATGCTTCTTTGTTTCACGGTCTCCTTACTCCAAAAAACAAAAGCCCGGTTTAGGGCTAAGAGCATAAACCGGGCTTATCAAAAAAAGAAGTTTGAAGCTATTCTTTGTCGGTCGGTGAGGCATTGCTGGAATAAGCCTCCAATTCTTCCTTGAGCAGTTCTCCCAGATTGGACGTGGCAGCTTTGGCGTTGTTTACGTATTCTTCGTAATTGGAGCGCTCGTCCTGATCCTCGATCTTTTTAACGGAGAGCCCGATTTTGCGATCTTTAGGGGAAATGTTGATCACTTTTGCACTGATGGTGTCGCCCATCTTGTACTGGCCCACCGGGGACTTTATTTTTTCCTTGCTGATTTCAGATACATGGACCAGGCCTTCGATGCCTTCTTCCAATTCAACAAACAATCCGAAATCCGTCACGTTCGTGATGGGACCGCTGATCACGCTTCCCAGGGGGTAACGTTCGGGAATGGTTTCCCACGGATCCTGCTCCAGCTGCTTAATACCCAATGAAAACCGTTCGTTTTCTTTATCGATATTGAGCACTATGGCCTGGACTTCCTGGCCCTTCTTGAAAACTTCTGAAGGATGTTTGACGCGCTTTGTCCAGGAAATATCCGAGATGTGCACGAGCCCGTCGATGCCTTCATCGATCCCGATAAACACGCCAAAGTCGGTAATGTTCTTGATTTTGCCGGCGATCGTGGTGCCGACGGGATACTTTTCTGCGATCACATCCCACGGGTTGGGCTCAAGCTGCTTCATGCCCAGCGAGATTCTCTTGTTGTCCGGATTGATGCTCAGGACCACGGCTTCAACCTCATCCCCAACATTCAGGATTTTGCTGGGATGTCGTATTTTCTTGGTCCAAGACATTTCCGAAACATGAATGAGGCCTTCCACCCCTTCCTCAATTTCCACAAACGCGCCGTAGTCGGTCAAGCTGACCACTTTGCCCTTTACCTGCGTATCAACGGGATATTTCTCTTGCGCATTGGTCCAAGGATCGGGCACCAGTTGCTTCAACCCGAGAGAGACTCGTTCGTTGTCGCGATCAAAGGAGAGCACCACTACATTGATCTTGTCTCCGATCTGAAACATCTCTGATGGATGTCCAACGCGGCCCCAGCTCATATCGGTGATATGAAGCAAGCCGTCGATGCCTCCCAGATCCACAAACACTCCATAGTCGGTGATGTTCTTTACAATTCCCTCGACTACTTTACCGTCCTCAAGACTCGAGAGGGTCTCCGTCTTCATCTGCTCGCGCTCTTTTTCCAGCAGGGCGCGGCGGGAGAGCACCACATTGCGACGTTTTTTGTTGTATTTCAGAATCTTGAACGGGTAGGTATGATCGATTAATGATTCGAGATTGCGAACCGGTCTGAGATCGACTTGGGATCCCGGGAGGAATGCCTGCACACCGATGTCAACCGCTAGTCCGCCTTTTACTTTGGATATGACTTTGCCTTCAATGATGCCGTCATCATTGTAGACTCGGCTTATGTCATCCCAGACCTTTATTTTCGCCGCTTTTTCTTTTGATAGAAGGATGGTCCCCTCTTCGTCGTCGTGGAGCTCCAGTAATACGTCAACTTCGTCAGAAATAGCGGCTTGTACTTTGCCGGTTTCGTCCTTGAACTCGCGAACAGGAATCTGGCCTTCGGATTTGTAGCCGATATCCACCATGATGTAGTCGTCGGTGATTTGTACAATGCGACCGCGGATGACCTCCCCTTCCTGGATATTTCGGAAGCTTTGCTCGTACATATCTTCGAGCGTCTCCATATCCTCGATCTCTCCGTCTAGCGCGGAGTCCTCCAAGGTCAAATCGGCGAACGTTGGATCTTCAGTGTTTGTTTGTTTTGATGTTTCGTCTTTGTTAACCATTGAGTTTAGTACCCCCTTGTCCAAATTTGGCGCGATGCCACCTTCTAAAAAACATAAATTTAGCGAAAAGCAAGAGAAATTGCAATTTGAATTTGAAATATTTCCCAATAACCGTCACTCACCACCCATGTCAGCCCTGATGATTCCGAATAACCGGTCCACCACCTGATCGATTTCCATCTTTGAAGTATCGATGATAAAGGCGTCGTCGGCTGGACGCAAAGGCGCTACAGCCCTTTCCTGATCGGCTTTGTCGCGCTTTTGGATTTCCTCCAGAAGGGTGGTATAATCGGCGGCGATGTTCTTCTCTTGATACTCCAGGAATCGCCTCCTTGCCCTTGTGGGCAAATCTGCCGTAAGAAACACCTTCACTTCTGCATCAGGAAAGACCACCGTCGACATGTCCCGACCTTCGGCCACGATATCGCCGGAAAATGCGAGCTTCCTCTGCCAGTATGTCAAATAATCCCTCACGGCAGGGGCTTGGGAAATTCGGGAGGCCCAGTTTGCAATTTCAGGTCTCTGTAATTCCTCACCCAGTTTCCTGTACTGGTAGTAAACGCTCAGGTGACCGCTCTCAATGCAGAAACGAAAAGGAAGATCACTCAGAATGTCAGTGATGCTCTCTGGATTCTCAAGGGGAGTGCCTTGTTCGATCAGACCCCACGCCAAGGCTCGATACATAATGCCGGTATTCAAATAAACAAACTTCAACCGCTCTGCAAGAAGTCTGCATATTGTACTTTTTCCTGCTCCCGCAGGGCCATCTACAGCAACTATCATCGCATCCGCCCAATTGTTGCGCCCTAGGAGCTTGTCCGAGAACTGTCATTTCGAGCCGAAGGCGAGAAGTCTTGTGCTTGCAAGTGGCTGATTCTACAGATTTCTCACTGCGCTACGCTCCGTTCGAAATGACAAAAGAGGCATTCTCGGACAGCCTCCGAGGGACTCGTTTCCTTGCTACCGTTTATCCTTATTCATATTGCTGCCAGAACAAAAATCCTGCTCATATCTCGGTTCACTATATCTTTTTTATGACTGCTTCTTTTGCGCGTGGCTTCAGGCGGGTTAGTCGGGCCGCAGGGCGTATTTTCATGTAGTCTTTTGGTCTGCGTAGGAGCTGCATAAGTTAAAGAAAACAATTATCTCGTTATTGTCATCCGCGCTCTTATAATGAAGTTCCGCACAAAAAGCAACAGTTTTATATTTGTCCGCATGGCTTAACGCTTAACGTAGGTCAATTTTTTCCAGCGGCTTCGAAAACTCCGGCAAGTCGTTTGAATTGCACCAGGATCGAGCGTCGCTGAACCAAGTTATGCACGATTCTCTGGAACTCTGTATGTCGCCTTTTATAGGAAAGCTGGCAAGGTGCTTTACTATGAGTGTTTTAGGCATTCATCTGCTTATTATTATTGGGTAAATTGTGGATGCTGCGGTAGGGAGCAACTGTTGTGATATGGAAAAGCGCTTGATTGTGCATTCTTTAATGGCGTAAATCCATTAATAAAGCATATTTATGCTTGACAAGACGGCTTAAGCTAAGTTTTAGTGTCTGCGAGGATTGCTGGCTGTTCTCTAGGGCGACCCTTCCTGCTCTGTAAAGATGTCACAGCGTTGTGATTTTGACTCTAGATATCTCAGTAGTTGCTATAACAATCATAAACCTATGCTTTTGCTTACGTCAGAAAGCCGTTTATCTGAAACCGCTAGTGGCGTTGCGGTTTACCTAAGGTTTCAAAAGCGTTTGCTTGAAGAAACATAAACAAAAGGTGGGGCCCAACTGATTTAATAATTGTTAGAACCTTACAAGCAGGAGGAAACAATGACAAAGGCCGAATTAGTAGAGAGAATCGCCAAGGAAGCCGAGATCACAAGAAAAACTGCAAGTGCAGCTTTGGACTCTGCCATGAATATCATAAAAGAAGCGGTCAAAGCTGGAGATCCGGTTACTTTGATAGGTTTTGGCACGTTCAAAATGGCTGAGCGGGCGGCTCGTGAAGGCCGCAACCCCAGAACCGGCAAGAAGATGAAAATTCCCGCAAAGAACGTCGTCAAATTCAGCGCCGGGAAGAATTTTCGAGAGTCGCTGAATGAGAAGAAACGCAAGAAAAAATGAGCCGTGATATAAATACGATTGCCAAATGTTTAACATAAGATGGCTCACCGGTGTGAGTGCGTGGAGAGCGCCTGCAGATCAGTGTATGCCGCTCACGAGCTAAGCAGCAAAAGCCGGTCGTTTGCAGACAACGACTGGCTTTTTCTATGTTTACGGTCCATTCTTTTCCCGCCCAGCGTGGTCGAATACTTCACAATTTGTCTCGGCCGAAAGGATTCACTTGCATGATCGACGTAAGTTGATCTAGAGTCCATTTAGATGGAAGCGGCTGGGGGACGAAAGCAAACTGAGTCTGGATCGGAGAGTGCCTGTAGTGGGTGAGCCATATGGAGGAGATAAAAGAATGGCCGAAAAACGAGAAGTATGCAAGTGCACCAATTGTGGAAACGAAGCCGAGATGATTGTAACCTGTGAGTTGATCGAGGTGGAGGTTTCGCCTGGATCTGTCAAGCAACAGCAAAGAGAGAGCAGAACCTGTACAATTTGTGGAAATGAAGCTGACATGATTATCGAAATGGAAAGTTGACGTTTGGTTGGAAGCTTCATGGGATATTGTTATTGACGAATTGTGAACGCTGGCTTTCGGTTGCTACTTTTAAATTTGTCGCACTGTTTAAAGGCTGTCTTCTGGTTTACGGCCGCTGTGCTGACGTAATGGAAGCAAGAAAGGTGGGGAGCACATGAAATCGTATACATGTTTGTTGATGATGGTAATGGTAATTATCTTGTCAGGCGGAATTGCCGCCGCCCAGATGGGGCAGGGCGGAGGCGCCGGCCAGTTGGACCCTAAGGCAATGTGCCAACAACGGTTCGACAGGATAGATGCCAATCAAGACGGAACCGTGGACAAAACTGAATTTATGCAAGCGCAGGAAGAAATGTTCAAGATGCGCGACGCTGACAGCAGCGGCCACCTCACCAAAGAGGAGTTTTGTCCCGAGCGCCCAGGACCTGGTATGGGGATGGGGCCAAAGAAACAATAAGGCCGTAACGCTCGGCTATTCGAAGTATCTTGCCGGATTTGCTCTGAGGTATGTGGGCAGCTCTGTTTTGAAATTCTATTAGATCCCGCTCTCCGCCTATGGAGGGGAGGCATTCAAGTCCTGACCTGCTTTTATGGCGCAAGCGCCCCGCGTGGCCGGCGCTTGCGCAGTAAAAGCAATACGCTATGCCTGGTAATCTTCAACGAATACGCACCTGACTGAAATCTCGCACACGAAGTGGTGCAGACCCTCAGCGTTCCATCTGAACGGCAGAATCTTATTCTTATATAGAATAGGTCGCCATCTGAATCCAATCAATCATCGATTCTTATGATCACTTCAGTATCTTTGGTCACTTTCTCGATCTCTTGCATGTTATCGAAAATTTGTTCGGTGGGGATTTTAGAAATTATACTGAATTGAGTATCCGAGTCTATGATGTCCCCTTTCTTAAACGTGAATACATACTCGGCCATTTTTCTCTGCGAACCGCTATCTTGAGGGTTCTTTTCGATCTGCCCGCTGCCCTCAACGAGCGCTGCGACTCGGCTGGAAGCATCTCATTT
>JAVEVM010000645.1:0-3421 GCA_034005055.1 Desulforhabdus sp.
CCCAGCTCCCGTGCTATCCGGATATTTATGAGCATGGATTTGCCGTTGAGCAGCACCTTTCGACCGAACTCTCTCGCCAACCGCACGACTTGTTGAATGCGGTGCAGGTTACTCGCAAAAACAGCCACGATTATCCTGCCGGACCGCTCTTGAAAGATCTGTTTTAAAGTGACCCCCACGTCCTTCTCGGAAAGTGTGTATCCCTCGCGCTCCACATTGGTGGAATCGGAAAAAAGTGCCAGGACGCCTTCTTCGCCATAAGCTCCGAATTTTGCCATGTCGAGCTTCTTGCCGTCGATTGGGGTGTGATCGATCTTAAAGTCGCCCGAGTGGATCAAAATGCCGATCGGCGTGCGGATGGCAAGACCTACAGAATCCGGAATGCTGTGGCAGGTCTGGATGAACTCAATCGTGAACGGCCCGATGGACATGCTCTCTCTGGCCGTTACCTGGACCAGTCGCGATCGATCCATGATACCGTGCTCTTTAAGCTTTTCGCGTATCAGGGCAAGCGTGAGAGAAGTGCCGTAAAGGGGTATATTGAATTCCTTCAAAAAGAAAGGTATGGCCCCTATATGGTCTTCATGCCCGTGAGTGACGATAAGCGCCCTGAGGCGCTGCTGGTTCTGCCGCAAATAGGTGAAGTCCGGAATGACAATATCAATCCCCAGCATATCATCTTCCGGGAACATCAGCCCTGCGTCTATGATGATGATGTCTTCGCCACATTCAACGGCCATCATGTTGAGGCCGATCTCTCCCAGGCCACCTAACGCAACAACTTTGACGCGATCTTGTGAGGTACAGTCAGTCTGAATCGTTTGCATATATGAAAAATGTCCTCCCGGCTGTTATAGGCTAATAAATCTTGAAGGTACTGTCCGGTAGCAGTCCTCCCTCGCTCTCGGTCAGATTCAGGCGAATACCATCGCGTACGGCCGCCATCAATCGATCTCGATCTCTCGTGCTAAGGCCGGCTGTCGGAATCGGCTTGCCGATGGTCATCTGGAGGACTCCAGGCTGGATTTTCCAATCACCTTTTTTAGGTAGAATCCGGTGCGATCCGCTGATGCTGACCGGCACCATCGGCTGCTGTGAACGGATGGCAAGGATGAATCCACCCTTTTTGAAATCTTGCAGGACTCCATCAAGGCTTCTGGTCCCCTCGGGAAATATAACGACGGAGGTGCCGCTTTTAACCCTGTTGGCTGCCTCGTTGATACTGTCAAAGGCCTTTCGCCGATCGCTCCGGTTAATGGGAATATATCCAATTGAAGCCATAGCCTGCCCCAAAACCGGTATCCTGAACAGTTCTTCTTTGGCAAGCCAGCGAAATTGTACCGGCAATTTACCTAATATGGCGAATATGTCAAACCAGCTCTGGTGGTTTGCAGCATATACATATGCGTGCTGAGGATCGATGTTCTCCAAACCGCTAAGCTTCACACTCGCTCCCGCGGTCCACAGGTTTGTATTGCCCCAGAGTCTTCCAATCAAATGAGCAAGATCTGTTCTTTTAGTGAGGTAGCTGACCACTACCGCTGCAATGCCCAGGTAAAGGGTGGATAAAAACAGGCAGACATAAAAGAGAAGAGAGCGCAATAGCTTCATAGTGATCCTTGCGATTGCTGCGGCCCGGTTTCTGATACAAAGGGCATGAGAGTAAACCGACAAGAAGAAGTCGGTTGTTTTACAGAGCTCCGAACAGCTAGCGAATTATGTAAAAAAACAATAACTTGCTCGTTAATCAATCCAATTTAAACTTTTTCCGAAAGTGAGTCAACCAGGCATTTCAGCCTTCTCCGGCCCTGTATGAGCTCGAATCAAATAGAACTTGTTGGATCTTGTTGGCATATGCTATAGGAAAAAGAGGTAAGTAGCTCTATCTATATTTATCAAACGTGTAGCCGGCGAGAAGATTAGGGGGCAGTATGGCACGAGGTACGCTAAACAAAGTTATCCTTATCGGTCGATTAGGGGCTGATCCGGAAGTTCGATATACTCCAAACGGCACGGCGGTTGCCCAGATCAGTATAGCCACTACCGACCGAGTTCCCGTTGGAGAGGGGAACTGGGAGGATCGAACCGAGTGGCATCGAGTTGTCGCGTTTGGCAAGACCGCTGAAAATTGTGGAAATTACCTCAGCAAGGGGCGGCAAGTCGTTGTAGAAGGCAGGCTGCAAACTCGGCAATGGGAAGATGCTCAAGGGGTCAAACGTTACACAACCGAGATCGTCGCTCGCGATATCCAGTTTCTTGGAGGTGCAGGCGATCAACCGCAACAGGCTCAAAGCCCTCAATACGGCATGGCAACTGGTAGTGGAAGCTCAGCCAGCTCTGCCTCCCGTGGGTCTACCGAGGATCTCCCGCCTCCGCCTGCAAATGCTCCGGAGGAAGATATTCCGTTTTAAGGGATGCGACGGGTTCCAAACATTAGAGGCGGGTTGTGTTCTCCTAACCCGCCTCAAAAAATGATGCTCAGTGCCCCAGAAAGATCTATTTTTCTTGTGATCCTTTATCTTCGAGTTTATCGACCGATTCAGGCGATTCCAGGCTCTCGTTGGTCGCTTTCTTGAAGTTGCGAATTCCTTTTCCCAAGCCGGCTCCAATCTCAGGTAACTTGCCCGCTCCGAAAATGATCAGAACGATAACAAGAATCACAAGTAGTTCAGGCATGCCGATTCCGCCAATCATAAAGATGCTCCTTTAAATCTTGCAGGCTACTTCTTCATCAATTCTTCTACTTCTTCCAAAAGTTGCAAGAATTCCTTGGACTTTCGATATTGATCCAAAGTATTCTGATGTTCGAGCCATATCTGCCAAACCTTCATCCAGGTTTCATTATGCCAATAATATTTGGGGCCTTTTTGCTTTCCGTCAGCTCTTTCCCGGAACTCCTCATACTCCTCCTGGCAGTTCATACAAAAAGGATAGGGTGCAGCATACCTGAGGCTCTCCTGTTTTTCGTTATCCAGTTGAGCACCGCATTTGGCGCATTTGAGCATACAACGAGTGCATTGAAAGATTTTTCTGAGGGCTTCGATCTTACGTTGGCGCAAGGTCGTATCCTGTACCGCTCTGAGCCCCTGCGCTTTTTTGCCGAATTCTATAACATCTGCCATTGGAGGATACCCGTCTATTTTTTTGCGAATTTGTTTTCTTTCTTAACATTCGCATATATCTGAGTCAAGGCGGATGAAGACGGCGTGTTCTCATTGCTCAGGTTGAAAAGCTGTTGAGTGTAATCGACGAAAAGTTGTTAGCTGTCTCTGCCGGCTTTCTTCTTAAGAAACAAAATGGGATCGTGCAGCAGCTTGCTCAGAATCGACTCGGTTAGAATTTCGATCGCCTGTCGCTCCTTCTCCGCCAGGTCCGGGAGTTGTGCGAACGTTTTACGGATCTCATTTTGACGAATCGCCTC
>JAVEVM010000646.1:0-3418 GCA_034005055.1 Desulforhabdus sp.
GCATAGAATTATCTCGAATGGGTGATGCTCTCTTTTGTGGGCTGACCAGATAGGGAGATGACTATTAGGTTTGCATTAAGAAAGATTACAGCAGTTGAAGTATCTCGGATGGTTCTTTGACAAGCACCCTGGCACCGTTCATCAGCAGCTCGTCAGTATCGCGAAATCCCCATAGCACTCCTACCGCATGCATGCCGGCTGCTTTGGCAGTTTTCATATCGGTGTTGGTGTCGCCAACATAAAGAGAGGCTTCCGGCGCAACGCCCATCTTTTGAGCCATAGCCAGAGGCACCGAAGGATCTGGTTTCTTCGGAGCTGAAGCACGGGCACCAGCCACCATTTCAAAGGGCCACTTCGATAAGAATTTTTCTACTGCGATCTGAGTCAATTCATCTTGTTTGTTAGAGAATATTGCCATTTTTATGCTACGCCGGACCAGTTCATCAAGGAGTTGTGGAATGCCCGGGTAGGGCTGCGTCTTTTCCATCCATCTTCTGCCGTACTCTTCTTTCATTGCTTCAAGGCAATCGGTCAATGTCTTTGGGTCTCTGTTGCCTGCCGGCACTGCACGGAGGACCAGATTTTCAATACCGTCTCCAACAAAATATCTATAAGCTTCCAGCGCGTGCAATGGGAAGCGGTGTCGCTCCAGCACGCTGTTCATCGAATTGCCGAGATCCTCTAGAGTATTCAGCAAGGTCCCATCGAGGTCGAACAGAATTGCTTCGTATTTCATTAAGCTGCCTTGTGTAATCGGTCAGACCAAAGGGATGAGCTCCACTTTTCTAAAGATGTTTCGGTTGCCCTGTATTGTCAATACGGATCAAATTAATTCCTTATAATACAAAATTAGATGCCAGCTTCCTTTTTAAGGCTCTTGAATCTTTCTTTTAGCATTTTCTTACTAGCTTCGGGCAGGTCGAAGAACTCTACACCAATTGAAAAAAGCCTTTCTTCATCCAACAAATTATACCATCTTATCATCACACTGGACCGGACGCTTCCTTCCGGCAAGTGAATATTCAGCTTCAACTGTTCCTCCTGGTTGTCCACTATAAGGTGGTATGGGCCGACCTGCATCCGGGGCAGCAGAATTCGAGCGCCTTGCAAGGAGATTTCAACCACCTCCGCCTGCAATTCTTCCTTAGCCTCAGGAAAAAGACAACAAATTGTCGCGTTCCAATGGACTGTATAGCGCTTTCGATGGCGTCGTTCGGTAAAAGGCCACATGGTGCTTATTTCTCCTGTTACGGGAACTGCAGTTGGCGCCAGAATTCTGGCTGAAGTCTCATTCATTCAGTTCTGGGGTATCGTCCTTTTTCAATCTTACGGTTAAGTCTGGTACTATGGTGCGGATATTGATGTCGCGCTGCGGGAAGGATATTTCGATTCCCCTCTCCTGAAACAGTCTGTCTATCTCAAACCGTATCTCGGTCTCAACTGCTAAAAAGTCGCTTAAGGTAGACCAAAAGCGCAACTTGAAAATCAGTGCACTGTCTCCGAAATCCGTAAACAAGACGTCGTATTTCGGATACTTCAACACTTGGGGATGACTGTCAGCGATTTCCAACAGGGTGTCTCGTACAAGTCTTATGTCCGATCCATAGGCCACTCCAACGGACACACTGCGGCGCAGCCTGGGATCCTTAAAACTCCAATTGATTACCTGGCTACTGATAAAATCCGAATTCGGAATGATGAGGGAGGCATTATCATATGTCTGCACCACCGTCGAGCGAAAGTTGATTTTTCGGACCGTACCCCATGTCTCCCCGATTTCGATAATTTCGCCAACCTGAATCGGTCGTTCAAAAAGTAGGATAATTCCGCTGATAAAATTGTTGAAAATATTCTGGAGGCCGAATCCCAGGCCGATGCCCAAGGCACCAAAAGCAACAGTTAAAGAGGTGGTGCCGACACCCAGGGCATGCAGTGCTGCCAAGATCCCGAATATCCAAAGGATGTAGACGGAAACGGTGGTGATGGACTCCTGCAAGCCCAATTCTATGCCGCTGTCGGCGAGAATTCTTTTCTTGAGTACCTGGCGCCAAAAGCGAGTGGCAGCAAGAGTAAAGGTCAGCAGTAGAAATCCATAGGCGATGCCGAGCAGATTGAACTGCATCTCTCCCAATTTTATCGATTGGTTCAGGATGCTGAAGAACCCCAGCACCACGGTCTTTCTAGCTCCCCATGCGATCAGCAGAAAAGCGGCAATAGCTCCCAGCCACGCTACCCAGAGCAGACGAATGAGCAACCACCTCAGGTGATGGGATCCCTTTCGATTAGATACCGGCACCGATGAAACCGCCCGGTCCCACTCACGGAGCATCAGAAAGAGCAAAGTCCCCCACAAAGTCACCCCGAAAGTCCGACCCCATGATGCATACCAATAGAGCGCCAGTTGACCGTAACCGGCAAGTTCGAGAACCAGTCCGCCGACTCCTGTGGCATATCCCCACCCGATGAGAGAGAGTCGAACCGAAGGCCACCAACGAGGCGAGGCGGTCAGGGAGGACTCCAGCGACATCTGACGAAACATTCGCCAGAAGCATACGATCCAGATAATCAGTCCAATCTCGAAGAACACCCTGGCCAGTAACAGGAGGCTGCTGGCACCGCCGAGTGTCCATTGTAAGGTGAGATAAGCCATAGCAAAAAAACGTATCGCCCTCAGCAGAGCACGTAATCGTGCGCTCATTTTTTCAGGAAGCCAATTATATCGGGTCCGGCTCAGGAGCTTCAAAAGATCAAGGAACCATGCAGTAATCAGCCAAGTAAGCAATATGTCTACAACAACTGCGGTGAAGGGTAGGCCGGAGTATAGATCTTGAAGGTTTGCATAGATATAGATGAATAACAACGTGCCCAGGAGCAGCAGCGAACGCTGGAACAAGTCCATGGTGAGAGCCAGCCAGACCTTCCGTTCTTTAACCTGTACCATCAGAATAGAACAAAAGCGTCGCAGTCGAAGCACCAGCAACTGGGTGATGCCAAAAAGCAGTATGGCCTTGATCAGTAAAAAGCCGGTCGCCTTCCACATAAAACGGACCTGCTTTGTCCAGAACTCAAGTGAGATGAGTTGATTGGCTTGGCTGAAAATTCGCTCAATCTCTTCCGGAATGCGCTGCCATTGCATTGAAGCTAAGAGATTTTCTGTCCTGTCGAATAAGACCTGCTTCTGTTTCTTCTCAATCTGCTGATCGAAGCTCATTGCCAGGTTCAGAACTGATTCTCGTATCTCCTCCAGTGCGTTAATCTGTTTTGAATACAGCTCTTCGATCTTGGAAATGATCTGAAGATTTTCCGAAAGAACCTTGCTCAGAGTCTTTAAGTGATCGACAATGAGTTTGCCTTGAAGGTGATCGAGTGGCTTGCTTTTTTCCAGCTGCTCCTTATTGAAGGCGAGCTGTTCCTGTGC
>JAVEVM010000647.1:0-3418 GCA_034005055.1 Desulforhabdus sp.
TGAACACTTCGATGTTGTAGGTGTGTTTGTCCCAGGCATCGACATAGATGCCCAGGCGATTCATGTGATGCACGTGGTTGTCAAGTACCTTGCCGTTCCTTGAGCCGTCCTTTGCAGCTATCCCCTCAGCGCCGCTGATGCCGGGGCCGCCATGATGCACCTGATTGTTGCTAATTTCAAACGTATCCGTTCCCGCAACGGTGATGCATTCCTGGTCACCGTCGTTGCAGGCGAGCTCCACTTCGTTATTAGAGATGGTGACGTGATCGCAGTTCCACACCCCGATCCCGGAGGAAAAAGTGTCATAGGTATAGTTTTGCTCTATGCGGATATGGCTTGAGTCTTCCACCAGAATGCCGGTGTAGGAAGAATTCTTGATCTTAAAGCCGACGACTTGAATATAGCTTTTGTCCATTATTTCAAAAAGTCCCGCCCATCTGGGAACGAAAACAGAGCTTCCGTCGAGCGTAACGTTGTCGTTTCCGTAAGCTGCGTAAGTGATGGATTCTCCAACTGCGCCCGAGTTTTTCGGGATGACCCTTTCCTGGTAAGTTCCAGCCTTAACGTAAACGGTGTCGCCGGCCACAAGGGTATTGGCCGCCTTCTGGATCGTCAGCCAGGGAAGCGCCGCCGTACCCGGGTTGGAATCACTGCCCGACGGAGCCACATAGTAAACGTCGCAGATCGCCGGCGTGGCGCAAAGCGCAATAAGCAAGAAGGCGCATGTCAAATAAATCGTCTGCCTCAAACTCGAATGCATCTTATTTCCTCCCTATCCCGTCTTACGACTACTGCGCATACCGCTCTTAAATCTCTTCTCCCGTGACTTGTTGCCGGACCACGAAGAAACACAAGGGGAAGATAGTGGAGTACATAAATTCCTCTGTCTGAATCATGAAGATTTCCTTTTCGACAACAATCTTCTAAATTGACGTGCCCGAGTCGTAAGTCTAAAATATCATATTACTTTCCACAACAATTTGCGCCGTCTGCAGCCGTTCGAGTATGAGGAAGCCGGAAATGGGGAGAAGGCTGCCACGAATTCCCACTACTTTAGCCCTCATGTCAGGGAGTGCTCCGCACACCCTGACCTGCAATATCACCGCGTCTCCCTTTCTCCCCCTCTCCGCGTCTTCTGTCGACGCACGGAGGGTCAAGCGGGCAACTGTCACCTATAAACGGGGGTGAGTCATGCATTTTGAGAGGACCATCAAGTGGTTGTTGTTACTCGCTCTAGCACTTCTCCTGGATTGGAGCCTGCCGGCTTTTGCCTACCGCCTGCCGGATTCGGGCCAGACCAAATGCTATGACATTTTGGGCAGCGAAATTGTTCCGTGTCCTGCTCCCGGGCAGAGTTATTATGGCCAGGACGGAAACTACCGCAGCCATCCAATGAACTATCAGGATAACGGCGACGGAACGGTGACGGACCTCAACACCGGACTCATGTGGGAGAAGAGCGACAGCCAGAACCAGTACACTCGCATCTGGAGGGAGGCCGACAACTACTGTAAGTACTATTGCCACCTTGGACTCCACAAGGACTGGCGGTTGCCCACTCAGGCGGAGCTCCTCACTTTGGTGCATTTTGGCAGGACCAATCCCGCCATCAACACCACATATTTTCCGGGTTGTTACGGGGAGAGGTACTGGTCGGCCACCCAGAGTCAGCAGCATCCCGACAGCAAGTGGCAGGTGCAGTTCAACGGCGGTTTCAGCGTTGGAGCCAACGAGAGTTTAGGCTCTTGCGTGCGTTGTGTGCGCGATGGACCATGATGGAGACTTCGGCGGAGTTTTGGCTTTCTCAGGCCGGGCGGCTTATTCAAGGGGGGAAAGGAAAATGTTCAGACAGCGATATTTCAGAATGCCTGTAATCGCGCTGCTGATTTCTGCTCTACTTTTTCCATGCATGGCGCTTTCGGCCTATATTGACAACGGCGATGGCACCATCACGGATACCCTGACCAACCTTAAGTGGCAGAAGGGAAACGCTCAGCGATCCTGGTACCTGTCGCTCCGATACTGCGAAGAACTGGAGTTGGGCGGCTACACGGACTGGCGCCCACCCAATATCCGGGAGCTTGAAAGCATTGTAGACTATGGCCTTATCGCCCCCGCCATCAACCCCATTTTCACTTGCGGGCCGGAGGACTATTACTGGTCAAGCACCACCGCCAATTTCTCCACGCGGGACGTGTGGGTGGTTGATTTCCAATACGGCTACAGCAATACCTATTACAAAGGGACCAACCTTTTCAGAATCCGGTGTGTGCGCGGCGGCCTCCCGAACTGTGGACCTTTTTTGTACCTCCTTCTGCTGGAATGAGAGGGCAAGGTGGAGAATCCAGGAGACGGGAGTCCATAGGCAGAGGGGCGATATGTGCGTGGCACTTTAACGCAGGCTTTAAGCTAAAGAATTGGCTATCTGCGGTAAGAATGTGTGTTCCGATGCTCTCGAATAACAGCACCCTAAATTGAGCGATTCTTGGGGAGAAGGTCCTGCCCAACCGGGCTCCAGGCGGGCGGGGATAAACCCTGCCCCTATCTTTTAGGTGAATCATTAATCATTCTATTGCAGGGGCGGGCAGCCAGGCGGCCATTGAGCTGCAGAAAGGGCAAAAGATGTGCACCGCGTGGTTGCTCGTCGGACTCGAGGCGGAAGTTAGAAGAGATGTCACATTGCAAGGGTGACTCCAACTGGTAGCAGGCGAATTTGTCAAATGTGCAGACCTGACCCTGATCTTTTCTCAAAGGACCGATCACAGCCCTTTCTCAGGTGCAGCGCATTAAAAAGAACCAAATCATCAAAGGACCGATCATGATCCCGCACGCACACAACGGACGTAATGCTCAAGCAACTTGTTGCTCCGACCAATGGAGTCATTATAGAAACCTACCCCCCATGCGAGCTCCGGGACGGTCACGTCGGTACTACTAGTCCAGTAATACGACGATTGCGACGATTGCACATTGGTAAACGGATGACCTGTGGGCAAGGTCGGGTTGTCTTGCGAAGTATCTATTAGGCTGGTCAACTCCTCCATTGTGGGAACCCGCCAGCCCATGCGGTTACCCAAAGATAAGTCGTAGCAATAATAGAAAGCTCCAAGCCAGGTTTTTTTGATACTATCCGTGTTCCTCTCCCAGACAAGGCCGGTCTCTCTGTCCAAGACCGCTTCATTATTCAAGACCAACGTCCAACGGGCGGCACCCGAAATCGTCTTATCCCAACTCGTAACCTGCTTGTTCACCGGGACTACATAAAAGTCCTCCGCCGGCACCACGCTCCAACTCAACAGAAGCCCCACCACCACGACACTCACCCACATCCTTTTCATGGCATGCCTCCTTATGGTTGAAAAGATTGGGTCAAAAACGGGACAAAACAATGAATGAATCTCTCCCAAAAAACATGAAA
>JAVEVM010000648.1:0-3410 GCA_034005055.1 Desulforhabdus sp.
TGAACGGGTGATGCCGGCTGTTATGCGTTCACAGGCCATGTCGGCCAGCTCCTGGTACATAAGCTGGGCGGGGAAGGTGCCGCCCTTGCACACCAGGCATTGATCAAGCCACTGCTTGGTGATGCGCTTGAGCTGGCCGAAGAGATGCAATTGGGGCTCTTCGCCGTGATCGCGCCAATGGGTGTAAATCAGGCGCCGGGTCAAGTGAAACAGCAGGGTCGAGCGGCGCAGGTCGCCGGTGTGAATCAGGTTAAGATCCACCTCTTCCCCGATAATGCCTGCAACGCGGGTAGTGGTTGGGCCGACGATATCGGGTGTCAGCACCAGAACCGAGTCGTCATTGAAAGTGGCGGTGAGCCGTTCACCGGCCAATTCGACCCGGTAACCTTCCACTCGGGGGAATTGGATTCCAAGATGGTCCCGCTCCGGTCGCACGGCATGTACCCGGATGGTTTCTCGTGGTGGCTGGGGTGGGGCGATCACGGGTTTGGCGGTAAAATCAAAGGGAATGCCCAGAACGTCTGCATATTCGACGTTAAAGCGCCCCTCTTCGTTGAGTTCGTAGGATTGACGGCGCAGGCCCCGGCCGATGACCTGCTCACAGAGAAGCTGGGTACCGAAGGCGCGCACGCCCAACACGTGGGTCACGGTGTTGGCATCCCAGCCTTCGGTAAGCATGGAGACCGATACAACACAGCGAACCGATTCGCCCAGGCGCCCCTGCTTGCCAACGGTGTTCATGACCTCGCGCAGCAGGTCCTGTTCGGTAAGGTTTTCGGCCTGACGAGGGTCGCCGGTGCGTTCGACGATTTCACGGCGGTAGCGGGCGATTTCATCGGCGGCCATGGCACGGAAATCCTTGTCGAGGGCGTTGCCCGACTCAAGCTGTTCGCTATCGATAAGCAGCGTGTAAGGGCGGGGATACTGGTCGCCGTGTTCATTAAAATTGCGGAACAGCTCAAGACGGCCGTTAACTAGTTTGGTCGATCCGTCTTCGTTCTCCTGGTGAAAGCCGGAGATGTAATCGTAGACCAGCTTGGAGGTGGATGTGTTGTTGCAAACGATGATGAAACACGGCGGTACATGAATGCCGTTTTCCTGCCAAAGCTTGAACGTTTTTTCGTAGTGGCCGTAAAGTGCTTCCAAAGCGGTTTGCAGTTCCACGGGCAGGCTTAGCGGATCAAGGGTTTTGGCTTTGCCGCGTCCTTTTTTAGGCATGCGGGTGCGGATGTGCTCCCAGAGGTTGCGGAACTTAGGCATGTCGCCGCCAGGAATGTTGTCGGCCACAGGCACCCGCGGCAGCTTGACGATGCCGCACTCGATGGCATCCATGAGGGAAAAATCGCTCATAGTCCAGGGGAACAGCGTTCCTTCCACGTAGCCGGACCCGCGTAAAAAAAAAGGGGTGGCCGAAAGGTCCATGACCCGCGCAATGCCAAGCTTGCGGCCGACGATCTCAATACCGCTGATCCAGAGCCGGGCAGCTTCATTTCTTTTTTCCGCTTCTTTCTTTTCATCGCCCTTCAGGTCAGCGGTTTCTTCTTCGCCCGGCTTTTCCCGGTAGCAATGGTGGGCCTCGTCGTTGAGGACCATGATGTGTTTCATGCCCATGAGATCCGGCATGACACGTTGGAGCATCTGTCCCTCGGTTTCAAGGGTGTTCAAAGGCTCACCGCGCCCTTGGAGCAAGGAACGCCCGCCTTTGGAGAGCTCCATGCGTTCGCGTAGCTTGAAGGCATGGTAATTGGTGATAACGATTTTGGCCCGCGTCAGGTCATCGAGCATGTCGCCGGGGATCAGTTCCCGGCTTTGATAATAACTGTCCGGGTCGTGGGGCATCAGCACGCGCAACCGATCCCGAATCGTCAGGCCTGGCGTGACAACTAAAAAACCGCGCGTGAATCTTTTGCTGGCCGGCCGACGCACGGCATTGATGGTCTGCCAGGCGATGAGCATGGCCATGACTGTAGTTTTGCCGGCACCGGTGGCCATTTTAAGGGCCAACCGCATCAATTCCGGATTGGCATCGTTGTTGGCATTGACCAGGTGCGCAAGAAATCCTTTGCCGGCTTTGCCGATTTGGGGCGCCACCTCAGTCAGCCAGATGGCGGTTTCGGCTGCCTCGACCTGGCAAAAGAATGGCCGAATGTTGCCGAAATTATGGTAGCGCCAGTGTTGCAACAAACGGGCGGTTTCAGGGGTTACTTTCCAATCGTTTGAATTGGGCAGCCTGCGCCATTGGTCCACCTGAATGCAAAGCTCATTGATGATGGGGGTAGGATCGTATCGCTGTGTCTGGGTTGAGATACCCTTGCCTTCGTCAAATAAGAACTGTTGTTGTTCGGGGGCATCTTTTCGTCGTTTTTTGGGTTTGGGAATCGGCGTGATCAATTCGACAAATCGGCGACGCACGATGATTTTCTGGGTCGGCTGGCCATCCTTATCGAGTTCCCAATGGCGTGATGGATATTCATAGGGGGAGTTGAGAATCGGCTTTTCAAAGAATAGGTTCTCCATCAGGATTCGGCTCTCCTTATCACGCAATACGAGAGAGGATTTATCGGTGTGGTTGATCGCACGATTGAATCCGGCATCTTCTCATCATCCATGTGGTGGTTGATTGACCCGCGAGTATGGCTCTACCATACCTGTATGTACCTGGAAGGTCAAGGAAATGCTTGGCCTGCCCATTGCCATCAATGGCATCATTGGCCATGTTGGAGGTCTGCCCGGTTGAGCGGTTTGCTTCAATTAACTTTTCATATTCTCCTGGGTAATGTTTTCCGCTAAGCACTCTGATCCTTTTGGGTGAGCTTCTATATCCTCGAACGATCATTCTCGGATAGTATTGATCTCAATGGGAGCGGGATCTTTCTCCGAAACTGGGTCGTTAAGAAAAGGAGAGCGTGAACATCAAAAAAAGGAGGCAACATATGAAACTTTCAAAAGCATCAAAACTTTGGCTTGAGTATCACCGAGCCCATTCAAAGGAGAATTCAATTCGAGCCTACGAGGCTCTACTTGAGCGGCTCGATGAAGAGTTCCCGAATGCTGATCTGGAGGAAGTGACCATCGATAAAATACTATCATTTATCAATCGCATCACTGAAGGCAAAAAGCCAACAACCAAACGAACACGCTATTCCCATTTGTTGGCCTTTTTTAATTTTATCAAGAACAACATCGATCCTGGTTTTCGCAACCCTTGCGATACTCCTATGTTAAAAAAGCTTTTCAGAGCCAGACCATCTCATAACTGGATACCGCTCGAAAAAGAGACCGTAGACGAAATTATCTTCAGAACATCGAAGCCCAGGAATCGCTTAATGCTTGAACTGATGGCCAGGGGCGGCATGCGGATTAGTGAGGTGTTGAAACTTACCCCTGCAGATATCAATGATCGACGCCTG
>JAVEVM010000649.1:0-3409 GCA_034005055.1 Desulforhabdus sp.
ATCTGCCGGAGGGCTTACAGGTTCTGGAAGTGGAGCATGTGAGCCAAACCTTGCGGGCGCCCGAAGGCCAAAGGGTCACATATCTGGTTTCAGATTTGATTCCCTGGGGTATTCACAGTATACTTCAAAGTTGGACCAAACATCTGCAAGAGCCTCTTGTCAAGAAAACCAAAAGGCGGGAAATAACCGCCAGATTGGGAGACATCCTGCTGGATGTAAGACCGGTTAGCGATACCTCTCTGGAAATCGATCTGTATGAAGGCAAGCAGCTTTGTTTCAGGCCAATCATGATCCTGGAGCGTTTTTTGGGAGAATCGAAAGAATGTTTGTCGGGTTGCCGCATCTGCAAAATCGGCCTCGCCCGCTTTGTTGAACTGGAGGAAAACGGGAATGCCTGCCGAGCTCATCATCAACGCTAATTCCTATGAAACTCGTGTTGCTCTGGTTGAAAACGGGCAAATCGCTGAGCTTTATGTCGAGCGCAATTCAGACCGAGGAATTGGCAGCAACATTTACAAAGGGCGAGTGGTGCGTGTTCTTCCGGGAATGCAGGCTGCTTTTGTGGATATTGACCTGGACAAGGCCGCATTTCTTTATGTGAGCGACGTCCATCATCCGATGGAAGAGCTCGATCAGCTGTTTTTGGCTTCCTGTGATGTGGATGCCGAGAAGGAAGAGCCGGAAGAGCTCGAAGAGGAGTTTAGCGAAGAAATAAAAGAAGTGATGGACTTCCAGCACGAGCGAAGTGAGGTCCCCATCGAGGACCGGTTGCAGGAGGGACAGGAGATCCTGGTCCAGGTCGCCAAGGAGCCGATCGGCCATAAAGGCGCCAGAATCACCACCCATATCACTCTGCCCGGCCGACACCTGGTTTTGATGCCCATGATGGATCATGTGGGCGTTTCCCGCCGGATTGAAAATGAAAAGGAGCGAAAACGCCTGCGGGAGCTCATGTGTGCCATCCAGCCTCCCCACTGCGGATTCATTGTTCGCACCGCCGCAGAGGGGGCAGAACCTGAGAAGCTGCAGGCTGAAATGGAGTTTTTACTGAAGCTTTGGCAGAACATCCAGCGCCGTTCCGAGCACGCCCCGGCTCCCTCCCTTGTTTATCAGGAACTGGACATCACATTGCGAGCGGTGCGCGATCTTTTTACCAAAGAAGTGGACCGCCTGATTATCGATTCGCAAACAGAATATCGCAAGGTATTGAGCTTCATTGAAACCTTTGCCCCGTCTTTGCAGTATGCCGCCGAATTGTACGAAGGCGACGAGCCCGTCTTTGATGCCTACGGTATCGAAATGGAGATCCAGCGGGCGCTGAGCAGAAAGATTTGGCTAAAGTCGGGCGGGTATATCGTCATCGAAATGACCGAGGCGCTTACCGCCATCGATATAAACACCGGCCGTTATGTGGGCAAGCGTAACCTGGAAGAGACGATTCTCAAAACGAACCTGGAGGCGGTCAAAGAGATTGCCTACCAGCTCCGGTTGCGCAATATCGGCGGCATCATCATCATCGATTTCATCGACATGGAAAAAGAGGGCAATCGCGAAAAGGTCTTCAACGCTCTCAAAGACGCTCTGCGCAAGGACAAAAGCAAAACGAACATTTTGCGCATGTCCGATCTTGGCCTCATTGAAATGACTCGCAAACGCACCAAGGAAAGCATTGGTCGCGTGTTGTGCGAGCCCTGCTTTTACTGTGACGGGGAGGGGTATCTCAAGTCTAAACAGACGGTCTGCTATGAAATCTTGAGAGAGCTGGAAAGGGAGAGAAGAGAACTGTTTGGGCAAAATGTCATGATTCTCGCTCATCCCGAAGTTGCGGCCCGATTTTGTGACGAGGAGAGAGTCTATCTCGAGGAGGTGGAAGAGCGATTGCATGCTCGTATACTGGTTAAGGGCGAGCCCAGTTTACATCTGGAACAGTATGAAATTGCCTTGACGGATAGGTAATGAAGGGACTGACGGCGTTAAGGTGAGCAAAATTCATGTTCTTCACGGTTATATGCAAAAGCACCAGTTCCTGCGATGGGGTGTTTATGGCGTAATAATCGGAATAGTGAGCGGCCTGGGCGCCTCATTGTTTTTCTATCTGCTCGAGTGGATGAAATTTTTCACCTTTGAATACCTGGCCGGCTTTACCCCTTTAAAACCTGCCGGCGAACACCTGGTCAAAGCTACCGCCACCAGTTCCTTCAAAGCTTGGGTTCTGTTCTTGCTGCCGGTCACGGGCGGGCTGATTTCGGGTATACTGGTTTATACCTGGGCCCCGGAGGCGGAGGGACATGGAACGGATGCCATGATTGATGCGTTTCATAACAAGCAGGGCATGATCCGAACTCAGGTTCCCTACATTAAAGGGCTTGCCACGCTCGTCACTCTGGCAACGGGAGGCAGCGCCGGGCGAGAGGGGCCGATAGCCCAAATAGGAGCCGGCTTCGGTTCCTGGCTCGGAAGCTTGCTTCGGTTGAGTGTCCGGGACCGACGCCTGCTCTTGCTGGCCGGCTGCGCAGGCGGTCTGGGCGCCATCTTTCGAGCCCCGCTGGGTGGCGCCCTCACCGCGGTGGAAGTTCTCTACCGAGAAGATTTCGAAACTGAAGGCATCGTACTCTGCATTGTTTCCTCTGTCGTGGCGAACTCGATCTTCACGTCTACGTTCGGCAATGAGCCTATTTTCGCTATTCCTCCCATCAAATTCGCCCATCCCATGGAGCTGGTCTTCTACGCGATCTTGGGACTTGTCTGTGTTCCGTTTGGCTATGTCTATGTGAAAGTTTTTTATGGACTGCGCGATCGTTTTTTTCGTCGCTTGCGGCTGAAAAAGGTTCTGCTGCCTGCTTTGGGCGGGTTGGGGGTGGGACTGATCGGCCTGTGGCGCCCGGAGATTTTGAGTGGCGGTTACGGGGTCATTCAGGCGGCGTTGAAAGGGAGTCTTCCGATAATTTTAATGATGAATCTGGCCTTTCTTAAAATCATTGCCACCTCTTTCACCATTTCTTCCGGCGGCAGCGGAGGAGTGTTTGGACCTTCTTTGTTCATTGGTGCCATGTTGGGGGGAGTGGTCGGACAGATCAGCCATGCCTGGTACCCCGGAGTAGTGTCCGATCCCGGGGCATTCGCCTTGGTCGGGATGGGTGCCTTTTTTGCCGGAGTGGCCAAGGCGCCCATCGGCGCTCTGTTGATGGTTGCGGAAATGACGGGAGGCTATGCCGTTGTGGTGCCCCTTATGTTCACCTCGGTGGTGGCGCTGCTGCTTTCTCAGCGCTGGTCGTTGTACGAGAAACAGGTGCATAACAAATTCCATTCGCCGGCCCACCGCAACGATGCCGTAATCAATATTCTGCAGACCTTGACGGTACGGGATGTCTACCGGGTGGATGCCCCTGTCACAAGCCTGCCGGAGGAT
>JAVEVM010000650.1:0-3408 GCA_034005055.1 Desulforhabdus sp.
CTCGGTCACGAGATTTGCGGATTTCACCCTGAAACGCGGCAGTCCTTTGTGATATGGCCCGGCAGAGCTTGCGGTGCTTGCGGTTCATGCTTGCGTGGTGCAGAAAATCTATGCGACGAAATGTGCATCTTGGGATTTCACAGAGACGGGGGTCTGGCCGAATTTGTGACGGTGGAGAAAACCGCCCTCATACCGATACCCGCGGACTTGCCCGGTGAGATAGGATGTCTGGCGGAACCGCTTGGCTGTGCTTTGAACGCCCTCCAGCAAGTGAATCTCGTCGAAGGGGAAAAGCTGCTCATCTTCGGCGCCGGCCCTGTCGGACTGCTGATGGCTTTAGCCGCGGCCTCCAAGGGCATTGAGACGCACATCGCCGAAATAAACCCGGCAAAGCTCCAACGGAGCAGAGAGTTTCGTGCAAGGCTGAATATCGCTGCTGCACAAGATGAAGATACACAATTCGATGCCGTCATCAATGCTGCTCCAACAGCCGAGACTTTGATCAGCGGTCTTGTGAAGCTTCGCCCCGGTGGCTGTTTTTGCCTCTTTAGCGGCCTGACCGATGCCGCCGAACTTTCAATTCAGATCCTGAACGACATTCATTATCGCCAACTTAGGGTGGCCGGAGCCTACGGATGCACTTCTGCACAGATGCGGGAAGCTTTAGAATTGCTATCGAACCGGTCGCAGGATGTTCTTCTTCTGATCGAGCGACGACTACGCCTCGAAGAGGTGCCCGACGCACTGTTGCAGGTCTTGAAAGGTGAAAAATTCAAGTTTATCGTAAAACTTTGACCGGAAGGATAATTCATGGCTAAAGAAAGTGAGCTGCGCAGGTTCGGTCGGTTGATATGCAGCGTGGCTGCTCATCAATTCATGACGCGCGAGGAATCCTGCGAGGCCTATCGGCAGATTATTTTGAACGAACAGCCGGAGCTTCAGCAGGGTGCGTTTTTGATGGCTCACATAACCCGAGGCCCTTCCACTGAGGAGCTCTCCGGCGCATGGGATGCCCTGGATCGCTACGACACTGCGAAAATACATGCTAATGTTAGCGGCCCTGTATGCGATATTGTCGGAACCGGATCAGATCCCCTCAAAACCATCAACTGTTCTACTCCGGCCGCACTGATTGCAGCCGGTTGCGGTCTGACGGTCGCCAAGAAGGGGGCGCGCCTGGTAACAGGGGTGTCAGGCGCGTCTGATATTTTCGAGATTCTCGGCATAGAGCTGAATGCACCGCTTGTGCGCGCCGAACAGTGCTTGCAGCATTACGGCATTTGCTATCTTCCCGGAGAAGCCTTCTTGAAATCAGGTTGGGCACGACTTATTCAGGTCATGCGGTTCACATCGGCCTTCAACATCATCGGTCCCTTGACACGCCCCTGCGACCAGACCAATTGCATCGTCATCGGAGCTTACGCTCCCCAGGTTTGTGACCAATTGATCGCGGTGCTGAAAGAAATCGAGATGCCGGCCGCACTGGCTCCTTTCGGAACAGTGCAGGGATTGGACCCACACCTTGGCATGGATGAGTTTTCCCTTTCCGGCCCCACACGAGTTGTGGAGCTGCGAAATGGCAAAATTGAAACCTATGAAGTCACCCCGAATGATTTCGGTCTACACAGGGTCGATTTTGCCGAAATTGCCAGTCACAAAGACGCCCGAGAAAATTCCCGAGTCATCCTCGACGTCCTGCAGGGAAAATACGACACTCCGGCAGCCGACTTCTTCTGCATGAACGCCGGGGCTGCTCTGTACATTGCAGGTTCTGCCAGAGACTACCTCCACGGTACAGAGATTGCCAAACAGGCTTTGGCGGCCGGCAAAGCTTACGAGAAGCTTGAGCAGCTGCGCGAGTGTCAGGGAGTCAGATGATGGAAGTGATCGACACGCACGCCCACCTCAATGAGATTGCCGACCTCGATGGCGCACTCGAGCGAGCCAGGCGAGCTGGTGTTGGCAAAGTGGTTAGCATCGGAATGGAGATCGATTCCAACCTGAGTACCCTTAAGCTCGCAAAACGATTCCCGGAAACGGTATCCCCCGCCATTGGCTATCACCCATGGTCCATCGTGCCTGATAGAATCGACGAGAATGTGGCTTTTATCGAGGAGAACCTGGACCATTGTGTCGCACTTGGGGAGATCGGTCTTGATTACAGAGCCAAAGTCAAAAAGAAAGTGCAATGGGATGTCTTTTTTCGGCTGCTTGGTATTGCAGAACAAGTCGATCTTCCCATTATCATACATTGCCGCTTTTCTCATGAACGATGCCATCGCATGACTCGGGATGCGGGCATCAAAAAGGCCGTATTTCATTGGTACAGTGGGAGCTTGGATATTCTCGAAAAAATCCTTGCCGATGGCTACTATGTTTCGGCGACCCCTGCCCTCGCCTACAGTCAGCAGCATCGGCTGGCAATGGAGAATGCGCCGCTGGAGCGCATTCTGATCGAAACCGACGCACCGGTGGAATACCAGGGTAAGGTGACTGAGCCGGCCGACGTACTCACGACACTGAATGAATTGAGCCGATTGAAGCGACTGCACTCGTCTGAAGTAGCACGGATCACAACGGCCAATGCCCGTCAGTTGTTCGCCATCCCATGAGTTGGAGAGCGTCAAAGACCGGCATGTATTTACTCTTTCAGTTTGCGGCTACAGCGGCAACGCGCAGCAGGAAGCTGTGAAAGGATCGGGATGTTTGCTTTTGTCGATAAACTGCCCTATTCTATTTTGATTGCCGTTTCTATTTTGATGCTGCTCGTTCCATTTCATCCCATGCCGCATGTTCTGGAAAAGCTCACTATGTTGAAAAACGGTACACTCACCGAACCAATCGATATTTTTGACCTTTTTTTCCACACTTTTCCAACCCTGCTCCTCGTGATAAAAGCTCTGCGGGATGCGACCAGATAGTCTCACCATTCTCCGCTTTTCCAAGGGAAGCGTGTGAATGAAGCTGACTGGGAATGTGGGAACGAGGAAAACGGGGGTAGATTCTCAGGGATAGCTTTGAATTTCGCAAAACCTCTTTAACAAAGCCAATGCCTTCCCCCATTGAGTCTGGAGCGCACCAGCGGGAGGCATTTCTGCCAGAACGGCGGTCAATTCCTCACAAGCCTTCCCCACTTCTTCAGCAGCGAACAGCGATTCCGTTAGTCCCAGGCGGTTATCGAGATACTGAGGTGCAAGCTGCATGGCTCGCCGGTAATGAGCGACTGCTTTGCTTGAATCCCCTACGCTGATAGGAGGTCCGGGAGCGCGCAAGTACAGTTCACCCAATATGCGATCCGGACCTCCGTGGTCAAGCTCCGGATTCAAACGGGCAGCAATCTGGGCTTCCCGTTCAATGACAGGGACGGCATTGAGTCCATCAAGCGGGTTGCGCTCGGCGTACAAACCG
>JAVEVM010000651.1:0-3405 GCA_034005055.1 Desulforhabdus sp.
CTATCCATCTTTAGCTCAATCCGGGCAGTACTCACCAAAAAACAACGCCGCCTGCACCTCAAGCTACTTCCTCTCTCGCAAAACCTTTCATATTTGCGGCCCAGATCAAAACAGTTCAACTAACCAGCCCTAACTCACACTCCTCGTTCAGGTTTTAAGTCTTCCTGCCGATAAACATGGTGGTACCTGTGTTAGTAGCGGCGGATTGTCAGATCAAGTGTGAGCTAGTGCAATAAATCACAGGTAATTCCCCTTTTTAGAGATAAGCTCTTTGAGCCTGGTTAAAATTTCAGGCTCCTCTTTCAACTCCACCAAGATTTGCAGTTCGGACAAGATCATATCAGTATTCAGACGGCCTTGCTGGCGAATCAGAACGCCTCTTACATCGCTCCAATCCTTATCTCTGTTGGCAAAAGCCTTGAGAACGATTAAGTCCTCCGCCGAGCAGGTAGTAATCAATTTGTTCGGAATGACTTCATAGACGCTCGCTCTTTTAATCATCTTTTCTTCAAAGGGCAGTCCGGCCAGGGACACATCTATCGGTACGCCGCTGCGCGACTGCAAAAGAGCGACCCTGTTCTTGACTGCAAATTGTTCCAGTACATCTATTCTTGCCTGAAATTCTACAGTCAAATCGTGGATGAACTTCTCCTCGCTTCCGAATCCGGTCAGGAGGGCAAGATCAACATCTTGAGTGAAGCGCGGCTCGCCCCACCGAATAACGGCCATGCCGCCGATAAAGCAATAGCGCCACTTCTTAGTTTTAAAGAAGCGTTCGACCTCCAGCGCCGTCTCTATAATTGGATTCATACTCGCAACTTTTTGAGGTAAAGTTGTAGATCGATCAATCCCGAGTGCTCTGAACGTCGCGGATCACGATAGGCAACCGCAACGCCAAAAAGCCTTTCGGTAATTTCCATTGCATCTTGATGCGAAAGCGCCGCCAGCTCCTTCTCCTTGATCTGTTGGGCAGCACGATATCCGACCAGCCTGCTCTTTACATCATCTTTGAGATCGCCACGTTCCATTCCTTAATCATAACACAGCCATTTTATGCGGGAAAGGATGTGTATCTTTGGAACAGCTGATGCGGGCGCGTCGGCGTGTGCAGGTACAGATTCGGATGAAGCTTCACCAGTTTGGACTGTTTCCATCTCATATTGAGCGAGCGATAAGGCCGAAAGATGTTGAGGAACCCCTGCTGCAACTTAAAAGCGAAGAATTGAAACTCACGATCCAAATTCTTTACTCAGTGTGGCTACATCTGGAATCAAGAGTCAAAGAACTTGACAAAGATTTGGCTGGGCAAGCTGAAGGGGACTCTCTGGAAGCAGTGTATCGGAGCGTACCGGGTATTGGTCGATTAACGGCGAGAATCCTCTCAAATGAGCTTGGAGATATGAGTCAGTTTTCGAACGAACGCGCATTGTTTAGCTTTACCGGGCTTACACCTAGCGAATTTGTTACGCGAAAGGTTTTCTTTGTGGGTGCCTCGCACCACACTGTTTGATAAGGTTTTTCGATTTCTTCAGTCGAAAGAGAGTTTCTTTATCTTGGGACTTGACTCTTCTCATGGCAGGTAAATTCGATTTTTAGGGGATGTACAAGCGCGGTCTGAAAAATCCTCGTCCGCAGGAACTTGATATAATCTTTATTCAGAATAAGATTCGGAAAGGGCAAAAAGAATAGAATGATCGTTCGAAATTTACGGTCGCAGGATCGGGGTGGCCAATTTCCACCCCGTTTCTGTCTCTGGTTTAGGCGGCTGCCGCAGCCGGCGTCTGACGAACCGGCTCGTATTCTCTAGAGATTACTAGATCCGCCAATGGCTTGAGCGCATGCACCATGCGATGCTCTTGCTCGAGAACCTGCATTCGGAACTCGTTCTGCGGTTCCTTCCCGCGCACCACTTGTGCCTTCTTGGTCTCGTGGTAAGTGAGATCAATAAACACACGCAGATCAATGCCCTCAGTTTTGATGGCATATATCCCGTCTACTACCAGCACCTGAATCGGGCCGAAGTCGGTTGTTAAGCGATCCACATGATCGGTGACAAGATCTACGCAAGGAATGTTTGACACGATACCGCTACGGAAGTCCTCGAGCATCTGATAAATGGCGCCCCAGTCATATTCATCCGGACCGACCACCGTTTCTACGCCATATTTCTTGCGAAATTCCGTGCGTTCCAGCGGATGTACGCGATAGAAGTTATCCGCCGAAATGGCTTTTGAAACTACCCCACTGTTTCGCAAACCCCTGGCAATCACGTGCGCCAGCTCCGATTTTCCGGAACCTGACTCACCTGAAATAGCCACCACATATTTTTCCTGTGAGCTTTTCAAGATCTCTTGAATAATAGCTTCACCGGCGCGTCGATGTTTATCGTCAATTAACAGTACATCACCCAACACAGTTTGCCGCCCCCAACGGTAACTACGCCAAATGCTACCTAACGTAACAGTTTTTATGCGCATGCCTATCACAACAAGACGCGTGAACTTGCGGATCCTGAATGGTCAATCCACTCGGACCAAAAGTTGCCGTTTGCCCGTCTGATATCTCATGCGCGACACCATTAACCTCGACTACAACCCGCTTATTAACTAAGCAGGTTATACCAACCTTTACAACACCCTTTGCAATTTCAATCAAGTAAAGATCACCCTGGAATTTAAGTCTGAAAGCTAGGCGTGACCACTGTGACGGCAAACACGGTTTCAGCTTTAAGAACTCCCCTGAGGTGTTTAGGCCGCCATAGATGTTCATGGTGGCCAGGACGCTCCCGCTCATTACTCCCAAATGAATTCCTTCGGCGGTCGTACCTCCCTGTATGTCCTGGAAGTCACTAGCCAAAGCTTCACTATACAGTTCCCAAGCCAGTTCTTGGTCACCGAACATGGCCGCGACAACGCCATGGACTAAGCGGCTAAGGGTCGAGCCGTGAGAGGTCCGGGGGAGATAATAGTCGAAGTTCTTGCGCAACTTCTCGATGGGAATGTTGTAGCCAAGCCGCTTAAGAACTGCTGCCGTGCCTGCTTCCCCGAGGTTGTAAAACGCCATAAGTACATCCGCCTGTTTGGCGACTTTATAGGCGTCGGGCGAAGAACCCTCAGCTTTTAACAATCGATCCATGCGGTAAATATTGCCATATTTCTTTCGGTAGGCCTCCCAATCGAGCTCCTGTAGGTCAAAGTAGCCGTCATACTGGGCCAAGATGCCATCTTCCGAAATAACGATGTGCAGGTGGCGGGATATCTTCTCCCACTCGGCGATTTCGCTGTCCGACAATTGTAAACGTTGGCGAAGGGCCGAAAGCTTATCTCCCTCGCGATCGAGCAGCTCTAGTGCTCTTGTAAGGAGCCAGGACACCATGATGTTGGTATAAGTGTTGTCGCGCAGGCC
>JAVEVM010000652.1:0-3404 GCA_034005055.1 Desulforhabdus sp.
CAATACGGAATATACTCGCATCCCTGCAAAACTCAAATTCGGAAAGAGGAGTCCTGACGCGCTGACGAAGTCTTTGCAGTTCTGGATGCTCCTGCCAAACTTTAAGCAGCTGATCGCAGTTTATGCATCCCAGTTCAATGTGGCTCAAATGCGAGCAGGGAACCATTGCGCCGTCCGGTCGCACGGCCATTTTACTCAGCACACCCCCACATGCCAGAAGGTATCCCCGGCCGGGAGACGGTGTCTTCCTCTCCAACCGCGCTCTCTCCATCTCGGTCCAGAGGTATGCTTCAGCCAAAGGTCCAGCGGTGGCCGAGATGCGATGGTGATAGTACAGGTTCAGCGAAACCAGCCTTTCCATCACTTCGGTGCGCTCTTCTGCCGTCAGTTGAAGGTTCTCCACATTTTCTTTACACAGCCCCATATATGCCGCCGAATTGGTAGAAAAAGACGGAAGCCCTAATTCTTCCAGCAAAAAATGGGCGATACTTGTGAGATCTACCAGATTGTGCCGATGAATGGTTACACGTACTGTAACCGGAACTCCCCATGTTTTAAGGTTCTGCAGTCCGCGAACGGCCCGGTCAAAACTGCCTCCTCCTCGGCAGGCATCATGGGCAGCCGATGTAGAACCGTCCAGTGAAACCTGAACGCCATTGCAGCGCCCCGTGCCTGCTAAAAAAGCCGCCATATTCCCGTCGATCAGAGTGCCGTTGGAAAGAATGCTAAAGCGCATTCGATTGGAAATAATTGCGCGTATGATCTGCTCGATATCTTTCCGTAAAAAAGGCTCGCCGCCGCTCAGACATACATCCATGACTTTTGCGCGACCTGATTCTTCAAGAAAGCGGACCCACTCATCGGTTGGTAGGTCACCCTCGACATCGTCTGCACTTCCAAAATGAGAGCAGTAGCTGCACCGAAGGTTGCAGAGGGTGGTGACGTTGAGGTCCAGCGAACGAGGCATGCGCATGACCTGCATGTGTGTCATCCCTTCTTTGAATCGAAGCCGGCCATCTCCTTTTCCAGCAGGCTGTTGACAAAAACGAGAGCGTCTTCATCTGCTTCTGGCGGGATGTTTTCAAAAAACTCACTGAGCTCTCGCGTAATCTGCATGATGCTCTTGTTACCGTCAAGTCGTTGAGCAATAAATACCCCTACAGGATCCAGCGCGTAAGCCTCTCCACTGTTGGGATCGAACAGGACCGCCCAGTCATCGAATTCTTGGCGCAATACTAAATCGGGGTTGAGTATAGGTTTGGAATTTCGATCAATCACGGACATCTCCAACGACAACGGATTAACATTACATCATTTTTTTAGTTGTGGGATCAGCACACGAGAAATGCTGAAGCTGATGTTCCAGCTATGAGCACATGCCCATTTTCGACGGTAGGATTCATCCGTAACTTTTCAACAAAAATGGGAAGACATTCAGTCTGCAACAGTTTCAGGAGTTCTTCTTCACCCAATTTCAACAGGAAGTGACCATCGACATTCAGGAGAAGGTGCTGGAGAGGACCATCAGCCTTCCAAAGACCTTCTTCGACAGCGTAAAGAGCGGCTATTTGGTCTCAAGGCTGCGAAACGATGTTCAGTGGATTCAGTGGTTTTTCTCTGGAACTCTGGTGCAATTTGCAGCTCAATTGTGCAAATTTGTCGGCAGCGTGGCGTTTCTCTTTTATCTCGAGTGGCGAATTGCTCTACCGGTAATTCTTACCGTTCCCATAACCTGGCTTATCGCTAGCTATCTTTCGGCTAAAACCTATATCTTGAGTCATCATGCCATGGAAAGCCATGCCGAAGTGAGCGGCAATTTTCAGGAATGTTTTTCAAACGTACCCCTGATCAAAGGGTTTACGAGAGAAATTGACACCATCGGAAAATTGATTCAAGGGCTCAGACAGATCCATAGCATCGGCTTGGAGCAGCAATCACTGAACGGCCTCATCCAGCTCTCCATCAATGCCGTGCCAGGTTTCGCCAAACTGCTGGTAATGGGATTCGGCTCGTATCTGGTTGTGAAGGATACGTGGACGCTGGGATCGCTCTTGGCGTTTATCGCATACCTCGACTATGTCTATGCCCCTGCCAAGTTCCTTGCCTCCAGCCAACATCAATTCCAACGTTCGAGGGCCGCTTTGCAACGAGTCGTCAGCTTGCTCCACATGATTCCTGAAGTCAATATCGATTCCGGTGAAATAATGGCAAGGCCTGTCAAAAGAGTTGAATTCAGGGGGGTGGTCTTCTCTTACAATAGGCAGAAAATAGTGCTTGATGGGGTGAGTTTTTCAGCAAATGCTGGACAAAAAGTGACCATTCTAGGACCAAGCGGTTCCGGCAAGACGACATTTATCAGTCTGTTGCTGAGATTCTATCAACCAACGGAAGGTGAGATTCTTTTTAACGGTCGGCCTGCGAGGGAGCTAGAGACGAGATCCATCCGTGCATCTTTCGGATATGTGCCGCAAGAAAACCTGCTTTTCTCAGGAACAATCATTGAAAATCTGATTTATGGCAATTCGGCTGCAACTCATGAACAGGTTGAGCGAGCAGCTAGAACAGCTGGAATACAAGATTTCATTGTCAGTTTGAGGGATGGCTATCAAACCAAAGTGGGCGAGCGTGGTGTGACGCTTTCCGAAGGGCAGAAGCAGCGTTTATCAATCGCACGCGCCCTTGTGCCTGATCCTGATATCTTAATTTTGGACGAACCGACTTCAGCACTCGATTTGCCAACAGCTCATGAGATCTTGACCTCGCTATCAAGAAGTGCCGCAAACAAGATCCTATTTATAGTGACGCACCGACCTGACGCCATGGAGGAGAGTGACCTTCTAATCGAATTGGACGCAGGTGGTCGAGTGAAAGTGCGTGAAAGCGGGAAGATAGTATAAACTAACTCTCTGATGAAATTACGTAGCGTCTGATCCTCATCCTTTTTAAAATGATTACGTCTTGCCCTCGGCAGGTCATTGTGCAAAGCAAACTAAGATACAATGGGTTTTTACCTGTTTTGGACGGCAAATCCCAACTTAAAAAATAAAAAAGGACTTACACATAATCTCTGTAAGTCCTTGATTTCTTGGTGGGCCGTCAGGGACTCGAACCCCGAACCTCCTGATTAAGAGTCAGCTGCTCTACCAGTTGAGCTAACGGCCCATGCTTGACAAAATCGACTGGTACGCCCGGCAGGATTCGAACCTGCGACCTGCGGATTCGAAGTCCGACGCTCTATCCACCTGAGCTACGGGCGCACATCGGCTTATAGAAGGACTGTTTCTTATAACAAAGGCGGTCGCACTGTCAAGAGCTTTTTGCTGGACGACTGCGTGCAAAAGTGCGCACCTATCCATATGGTGAATGCTTGGGCGGTCAAGAATCATGCGGTTTTAGGGCAGGTA
>JAVEVM010000653.1:0-3400 GCA_034005055.1 Desulforhabdus sp.
CCGTGACAATTATCGCTGCCATGCTGCTATCAGTTGTGGTGGCACTGATTCTAACGCCCGTCCTGTGCGCTTCTCTCCTCAAGCCTGTCCGCGCGGGACATGAGCCTTCTGAAAACGCGGCCTTTTTCCTTCGCCCGTTTTTTCGTCTTTTCGATCGGATCTTCTTCGGATTGAGAGATATCTATGTACGTTTTGTGGGTCATTCTCTTTCCAAATCGATGCTTTATGTGGTTGTCTTTCTTGTGATCGTTACAGTGATGGGCGGCCTGTATATGCGCATGCCTACCTCTTACCTGCCCGATGAAGATCAGGGGTCGCTGCTCGCGCAGGTAATACTTCCAAGCGGCGCCACCCTGGAGCAGACCAGGACAACTTCAAAGCAGATTGAAAGCTATTTTCACACACAGGAGAAAGAGGCCGTGGAGTCGACATTTATGATTTCCGGCTACGGTTTCTCCGGAAGAGCACAGAACAATGGCATGGTGTTCATTAAGCTGAAAGATTGGAATCTTAGAAACCGTGATGATTTGAAAGTCAAAGCCATAGCAGAAAGAGCCACTCAAGCTCTTTCTCATGTAAAGGGCGCCATCGTATTTGTATTTCCTCCTCCGGCAGTCACGGAACTGGGCCATGCCCAGGGATTTGATTTTCAACTTCTTGACCGGGGCGGGCTTGGGCATAAGGGGCTTATGGGAGCGCAATATCATCTTCTTGATATAGCGGCAAAGGATCCTCGTTTGACTTCAGTCCGCCCAAACAGTATGGAAGATGTGTCTGAATACCGGATCGACGTGGATTGGGAAAAAGCGGGCGCTCTGGGAGTACCCATTACTTCCATACATAGAACGATTTCGGCGGCCTTTGGAAGTGCCTATGTAAACGATTTCGTCCAAGGTGGAAGAGTAAAAAAGGTATTTGTCCAGGCAGATGCCCCCTATCGCATGCTGCCGCAGGATCTCGAAAAACTCTATGTGAGAAATACCTCGGGCACAATGGTTCCATTTTCTTCTTTCGCATCAGGCTACTGGACATCCGGTCCTCCCAGACTGGCTCGCTTCAACGGATTCCCCTCCATCAATATCTGGGGAGAACCGGCGCCGAGAAAGAGTTCGGGAGAAGCAATGCAGGCAATGGAAGAAGCAGTGAGAAAGCTGCCGCGCGGGGTCGGCTTCGACTGGTCCGGACTTTCCTACCAGGAAAAAATCGCAAGCACCCAGGCGCCACTTTTGTACGCATTCTCAGTATTTGTTATCTTTTTGTGCCTGGCGGCGCTGTATGAAAGCTGGACTATACCGGTTTCCATTCTGATAGTTCTCCCTCTGGGCGTGATCGGCGGAATAATTGCGACGAGCATGCGGGGACTTGCAAATGACGTATATTTTCAAATCGGACTTTTGACTACCCTCGGCCTGGCAACAAAAAACGCTATCTTAATTGTTCAGTTTGCCAAGGAAAGACTGGCAAGAGGAATGAATCTTGTTGATGCAACTCTTGAAGGATCAAAATTGAGGTTCCGTCCGATTATCATGACTTCGCTCGCTTTCGGATTCGGCGTTCTTCCACTTGCGCTGGCCACAGGCGCCGGCGCCGGCGCCCAGAATGCCATAGGAACGAGCGTTTTGGGTGGAATGATAACAGCAACCATACTGGTGGTTATTTTTGCACCTCTCTTTTTTGTACTCGTCGAGAAACTTTTCGGAAGACAGAAAAAACGTGAGACTATAGAATCAGTTGCTTTAAAAACTTCAGAGGACGAACACGTATGATCAAAGGACGGATTCTCTTTCCTCTTTTACTTGCGATACTATTTGGCAGCTGTTCTTTCGCCCCGGAATACAGAAAACCTTCGGCTCCTGTACCGGATACGTGGCCTGCCGGGCCAGCCTACAGCAAAGTAAGAGCCGACGATGCCGTCCCATTCGCAAAAGAACTTACGTGGCAGGAATTTATCACCGATCGCCACATGCAAGAAGTCATTGAAATGGCAATTGCATACAATCGCGATATGCGCGTTGCAGTACTGAATGTTCAAAGGGCAAGAGCGCTTTACGGTATTCAAAAAGGCGAGCTTTGGCCCGCCGTCGGTGCTGTCGGTCTGGGAGTTAAAGAGCGCATCCCGGCTGATCTCTCGTCCACAGGTACATCAATAACGGCAGAGCAGTATAGCGTGGATTTGGGAATTTCTTCCTGGGAACTGGACTTCTTCGGCCGTATCCGAAACCTTAAGCAAAGGGCTCTTGAGGAGTATCTTGCCACTGATGAAGCCCGTCGCAGTGCGGAAATACTGCTCATAGCCTCAACGGCATCGGCATATCTTTCTTTGGCAGCGGATCGCGAGAATCTCAACCTGGCCCGTTCTACGCTTGAGGCCCAGAAAACGTCTTATACTCTGATAGGGAAACGTTTCGACGTGGGACTTGCATCAGAGCTGGATCTAAGACGTGCCCAGAGCCAGGTCGATGCCGCCAAAGGGGATGTCGCTCTTTATACTCAATTGACGGCACAAGATGAAAATGCTTTACGCCTGCTGATCGGACAGTCTTTACCGCAGAAACTTCTTCCAACCGATTTGGCTGGTGTTATTCCTCCTCGCGAGATTTCAGCAGGCTTGTCGTCAGATCTGCTTCTCAGGCGTCCCGATGTCCTTGCAGCAGAACACCGGCTCAAAGCTTCACACGCAAATATCGGTGCAGCACGAGCTGCTTTTTTTCCGAATATAGCATTGACTGCGACGGTGGGAACAGCCAGTAAGGATCTGTCGGGACTTTTTAGCAGCGGATCCGGTGTGTGGAATTTCATGCCACGGATCAGTATGCCAATATTCGATCCAAGCATAAGGCCCGCATATGAAGTAACGAAAGTAGACAAAGAAATCATCCTTGCCCAATATGAAGATACCATTCAGGAAGCCTTCCGCGAAGTGGCCGATGCCTTAGCAGTTCATGGTACTGTAAGTGAGCGAATTAAGGCTCAGCAGGATCTCGTTGAAGCCATCGCAGAAACATATCGCCTTTCTAACGCCCGATATTTGAAAGGAATTGACAGCTATTTGGGCGTACTTGATGCTCAGCGTTCCCTCTATGCGGCGCAAGAAGGATTAATAACCCTATATCTTTCAAGACTTATCAATCGGATAACGCTCTACCAAGTATTGGGAGGCGGTTACTAGAAGAAACAATGTAGGAGATGAATTGTGCCGAGCATCTTCCGGAAAAGAATATGTAAATGGAAATGGCGAGGAGGGCGTAAGAGTTTTTTACCTGTTTTTCGACAATGCTGCGTCTCGTGAAGCTGTCCCGGAGAACTCGCGCTTTGAGCTAAGACGGAGCCGGATGGGCTTCGCATCGACAGCATGGTACCCCAAAAACAGCTGATTAGAGATCAAAATCTCGTGCCCTGT
>JAVEVM010000654.1:0-3398 GCA_034005055.1 Desulforhabdus sp.
CCCTTCTGCCGGCCGAATCCTTTCACTTCGCTAATGGTCATTCCTTGCAGGCCCACAGCGACCAGAGCATTCTGAACTTCGGTCAGCCGAAAGGGTTTTACGATTGCTTCAATTTTGGTCATTTTTCATCTCCTTGTGTTTCTGCCCAAAGCATGATTTGACTACGCTCTTTTAATCGAGCAAGGAGTTTGCCAAATCGCAAGATGATGTCTAAATTGATGAAAAGACTAGTAAATAGTTATTATGACGACGATTTTTATGAAGAAAATTGGCACAATTTTGTACCAATCTTGCAGAAGTCCTTAGGGGAGGCGACTTTTTTGTGCCATTGAAGATCGCGGATAGGGCTCATGGAGTGAGGAAGAACAAAGGTCCGTCGATCTCAGCAGAATCCGCAAAGATCGTAAAATCAGAGATCGGACGGCATGGGTGCCGGGCGATTCACCTTCTTAGCTACCGTGATGAATCCCGTATGGGCAATCATCCGATCTACCGGTCTGGCGCGAAGAGTATCGACCATCCAGTCCCGCTTCAGCAGTTCGAATGTATGTATGTTGATATAGCCACTATTTTTGAGCTCTCGATAAGTCAATTGGACCTGCCCGACGTTGGGGCTCAGGCTTACAAGCAATCCGCCGGTTTTTAACAGGGGAGTAACCGAACCAATCGCTCCCCATGGCTCCGGTAGGTCGAGGACGATGCGGTCTACCCAAACGTTGAGGCAGACCGATTGAATTTCGGCCACTACGATGTGGTGATTTTTCGGAGTAAAGCCATAGAATTTTGCTATGTTTTCGACGGCAAGAGAAGCAAACTCAGGTCTTTTTTCCACTGAGATGACCCGACCGCGGTCGCCCACCACCCGCAGCAGGGCCAGGCTGAGCGAGCCCGCCCCGAGTCCGGATTCCAGAATTGTGATGCCGGGCAGGATGTCTCCGTAAATAATGATGGCGCCAAGGTCTTTCGGATATATAATTTGGGTTTGCCGCTTCATCTTGAAGATGTAATCTTCCATACTGGGGCGCAAAAGGAAAAGCTTGGCTCCTTTACTGGTTTCAAGGAACTCGCCCTCTTCTTTTCCCACCGCATCCAGCATACGGACTGTTCCCAAGTGAGAATCGTACTGAGCGTTGCAAATCTTGACCAGCCACTTCTTGCCCTTCTGCGTAGTCAACAAGACCAGATCATCCGCTTTAAAAACATTCATGGTAAGCGCTAACTCCTGAAATATGCAGAGCACGGTTGCCAACCAGTCGCAGGCGTTGGCGCTTTTTTGCCTGCGGGAAAAAGGTGTTGCACCATAAAGAATCCGTCCACTTTAAGTCAATCTCAATTTTCGTTACAATACATTTGCGAAAAGGACGGATTGTCCGTAACATGATCTAAAGGTTGCGCTTTCTGCTGAGGCAAGCATCAGCCACAGTCTGGTGAATCGAGAAGAGGGCGGGTGGTAGTGATCGGCAAACTTTATGAGTGAGCAGGCAGAGCTCGATTGACTATAAGGAGAAGAGAATCTTCTTTATCATCAAGCACCAGGGAGGAGATGGTATGAACAAGCTTTATGGATCATTGGCTTTGATTTTGTTGACGGTATTTTTTTCTTTTTTCTTGAATGCGCGAAGCGCTTTGGCCGAAAACCCGGGAACCAAAGGCTGGGAAGTTGAAAGCGAATATAACGGTTACTACAACGTTAATGAATTGGACTCCTTCAGGGGGCGCTTTCAGAAGGTGATCGACATCACTCCGTTGCCCGGAATGGCACCCGGCACGGGGATCATGGTTGAGGACGACGACGGAGACATGATAAAGGTTCACCTGGGCCCGAAAGCCTTCGTCAAAATGGACAGCATCGGCCTACGGAAGGGCGATAAAGTTAAAGTAAAGGGCGTTTGGGCGGATATCAATGGTGAAGAGGTTTTCATGGCCTCCAAGGTCAAGAACAAGGGTCGAGGTGAGGAGGTTGAATTGAAGGTACGCCTGACCAGTGACGGTACACCTTTCTGGACTATGACACCAGAGCAACTGGCAAAAGAGACGCAATCAAGCTCTGATTAGACATAGGTAATTCTCGCTATTCGGAATCAGTCGGGTAAGCTGATCCCGGTTTTTTTGCACGCCTCGAAGATTCCTAAAAGGCTGTAGTGGGTGTAAAGTAAGTTTTCGAATGGCAACCCGGTATCCAGGACTCTTCGAAGGCGTGATTTGTGCGTTGCACCTCAAGCAATGCTACAACATACCTCACATGACGGGCAGTTAAACCATCCTGAAAGAGTGCCATGACAAAGCCTTTGCATTTATCCGAATCCGCCTGAATCCACTCTTCAGTTATTTCAAGCTGGCAGTAAGCATTGCATCTGCTGCAGTCAAATCCGAGCCAGTGTTGTTCTACCGCAACATTCAGACAATCGTCATAGAAAGTGCAGAAAACATTGCGCTTCACTTCTGCGATTCTCTTGTGAGGCCTGGATGGGCTCGGATTCCTCACGGGCGAATAGTCGTTCATAGTTTGTTCCTTCTGTGCGAGAGTTTTGAGCTCCTGAGCTTAGGAATGAATGGAAGCAAATTGCATGCCGGATTGCGGTGAGCTCTTACTGTGACGCATCCTGATCGGTCGCTAAAGCTCCAGATCGTTCAACGGGTGCTACGTAACAAATTAATATAATGAGGTTTTTGTTTTAGATCTGGATATTGAAGCGAGAGCAGGATTAGGTCCGGTTTGCACAGGAGTTCTTGCGACCGTGCCCTCGAAATTCGATTTCAGGCGACTCTATTCCTGACAGTTTGAAAGACTGGGACGCGGAGCCCCCCTTCACGGATCGCAACCGAGAGCGGAGCATTTGGGGCGGAAGCGACGCGGAAATCGATCGACTGCAGGTCGATATCTGTTCCCCAAGCTGGTCGCTGAATCGGCAAAGAAAGGCAGAGTCAAAAGACTCTGCCTTTTCAGATCATTTTATTACTGCTTTTCGGATACCGTACTTATCGGTGCAGCAACCAAAGCTTTCATCTGGAAGCTATTCCGGAAAGCGGGTTTGGGCGCCTCCCGGGGCACAAACATCGACTCGTTCTTTCCAATCTCCGTCACTGCAGATCTTGCACTTTCCCGCTATGCATTCTTCTGTTCCATGGGGATATATCTTTTCTTCGTGTGTGCAGAAGGCTGTGTTCTTTTCCATAATTTTAGCTCCTTCTCGTGAAAACGGTTGAAACGACATCCGGATCAAGCCGCTTGTTTTCCAGCTGTTGCCTGACGTTTTTATATTAAATATCAGCCCGATAATTTTCCAGTTGTCGAACCGGTGGATTGCTTGGCGATAAATGACTCTCAGCTGGCACTCAGGGCAATCGCACGAAATTTTCATAAGCCGAGTAAACGATGCAGGTAGCTCTCATCCCAG